>CAYOXK010000023.1:0-31229 GCA_964407915.1 uncultured Gammaproteobacteria bacterium | reverse complement strand
CCTTTGCAAAAAGTTTCAAAGCCCAGTAACCCCGCACGCCGATGATCTTGCAGAGCGCCCGCCACAATCTCTGAAGCTGAGGCGGAGCCGCCATTAATCAGTACAACAATCGGTTTACCAGCGATTAAATCATTTGGGGTCGCGGTATAGCTTAGATCGCCCTCTGGAATGCGACCTTTAGTGCTGACCAAAATGCCTTCTTCAATAAAGGCATCGGCGACAGATACGGCCGCGGTAAGCAAACCGCCTGGATTATTGCGTAAATCCAAAATCAAGCCTGCGAACGAATCAGCCGTTTTTAGCTGCACAAGCTCTTTGCGAAACATTTCTGCGGTGTCCTGTTGAAATTGGCTAATACGAATATAGCCAATTTTATCGCTGAGTCGTTGGCGCTTGATCGATTGTTGCCGAATAACCGCGCGTATTAATTCAATGTTGATTGGATCGGCTTCGCCTTCTCGTAAAATGGTCATACTGATTGGCGTGCCAGGTTCGCCGCGCATACGGTTGGTTGACTCTCGCAAACTCAAGCCCGCCAACGACTCGCCGTCAATTTTAACAATCAAGTCGCCGGTTCGAATGCCCGCTTTAGCGGCGGGAGTGTCGTCCACGGGTGTAACAACCTTTACGTAGCCGCGCTCCATCACTACTTCAATCCCTAAACCGCCAAAGCGTCCCGTCGCGTCTTCATTAAGGTCGTCATAGTTCTCGCCTTTTAAATAAACTGAGTGCGGATCAAGGCCATTCAACATCCCCGTTATTGCATGTTCAAGTAATTGCTCGTCACTTACCGGTTCCACATAAAAACGCTTTATTCGCGTAAAAATCTCGGCAAAATTTTTGATTTGCTCTAGTGGCAACGCGGTCTCTATCGGATCTTTTTCGAGACCCTCTGCCGCTTCCGTCGCCACACTTTTGGGCGTTGTAATAACATTGAGAAGCACGAAGAAGACCAAGACTAATAGTTTTGAGTACATAGATAAGTAAACCTGAGCGTGCTCGTGGATGGGGGTACGACTAGTCATAAAGAATAGAACCGAGTTATTGACCTGTAAGCCAGAGGCTAGGGTTTACAGGTTGGGTATTTTGGCGAATCTCAAAATACAGTCCTGGCTGCTTAAGCCCACCGCTGGTACCTACTTGCGCGATGGCCTCGTTTGGCGCCACTTGTTCGCCTACCTTTTTTAAAAGGCGGTCGTTGTGACCATACAGGCTAATATGGTCATCGCCGTGATCTACAATAATGAGTTCGCCAAAACCTTTAAGGTAATCCGAGAATATCACTGTTCCCGAATAGATAGCGCGAACCGTTGCACTTTGTTTAGACTCAAAGTACAGACCGTTCGAACGAATACCCGATGTGGGTATACGCGCCCCAAATCCCGTCACTATCTTGCCGTCTACCGGTAAACTTAATCGGCCTTTTTGCTTTATAAAGCCGCCCGGTACCAGTGCTCGAGTGGGTTGCTGCGACAATTTAGCTAACTGCTGGGCTTTTGCTTGAATCTGTTTTACCAATGTTTGCAGGCGTTCCCGGTCTTCATTAAGTTGAGCCAGCAAGCTGGCTTTGTCACTGAGTTGCGAGTCCAACGCCGCGATCGCTTGCCGGCGCTCTGACTGGTTACTTAGTAATTCGGCTTGTTTAGACGACAAGCTGCGCTTATCGGCAGCCAGTTGCTTAAGTAGGCCGGCAAAACTTTCCTTTTGTTGGCGCAGGCCATCCAGCACAAATGCGTGTTCCTGGATCCTGTTAAACATCGCCTCTTTAAAGATTTCGCGATAATGATTTAAGCGGCCTAGTGCATAAGGGTTTTCTTGATTGAGCATCTGTTTTAGATACGCGTCGCCCCCCTGCTCGTACTGATCTTTAATTAGTTTTGCCAGCTGTTCTGCAATTGCATCGCTAGCTTGTTGAAGTTCGGCTATTTGTTGCTCGGTCGCCTGTGCCTGTACGGCTTGTGAAGCGATTTTTTGCTCTAGTTCGCGTAAGCTTTGCTTATTGGCCGACATGGCTTTCTCAGCACGAAGCAATTTATTTTGCTCGCTTGCGCGCTGTTGTTTGCTTGCGTTTAGCTCCTTGGTAATGGAGTCTATTTGCACAACAATTGCGTCAATCGAGCGTTCCGCATCGGTGCTCGATTGCGCCTGCACCAATGTTCCATTGAGCGTAAACGCTAAAACAACCGTTGTCGCCAGCACCGTGCCAATATTGACTAGGATTGGGTGGCTTCCAAACCAATTTTGCTTGGTTCGGGACCTTGACCTAGAGGTAAGCTGTGCGGTGCCTGGCAAGGCAAGATAAGCGGCCGCTGTTCGCCGGTAAGTTTGAATTAACACTGTTTGGTTTGCGCTGTATTGCTTGAGCCGGGATATTCTCAGAATTCTTCGTACAAGTGTAACGCGTGCTGTATAATTCGGGCACTTTAATTCTAGACCCACAGCAAATCACACATCGTTTTTCACCTTGTGTCTCTAAACTAGCGCAAAATTAACCCTTAGCTTCTCTCTAAAGGATGATGGCTGAAGGATAGTTGCTTAAACGCGGCAAATTTAAGACTTTATCGATGCTGAGTTCGCAATGATCTTAGCCTTCTCGTTACTGTGTTTCTACCCCTGTACATACTATGTTCATAGAATTTATTAATCTTAATATCTGGTGGTTTGTTGCTCTAGTGACAGTACTTAATCTGTTATTACTGAGCTTTATTCAAGGTTCGGTAAGAGGCGCCACCGCGGTAACGCCGCTGGGCTTACCGGCCCTACAGCGTTCAGGCAAGTCAGTTATTCTTGATTTGAATAAACCGGAGCACTACGCCAAAGGTCACATTGCTGGTTCAATCAACATGCAACTGCCTGAGTTTTCGGCCGATAATAAAAAGCTACTCAAGCATAAAGACAGTACGGTAGTGTTGGTATGTCAAACTGGCGGCGAGAGCCTCAAAGGCGCTAAGAGTTTAGTGAAGCTGGGGTTTACTAAAGTTCATCCTTTAAAAGGCGGTTTAATTGCTTGGCAAAAAGAAAGTTTGCCTTTGGTTGCTGACAAAGGCTAAATGCCGCGAGCAAACAAGAAAGAACCTTATGCGCCACCTCATTTCTCATTAATCTCACAACTTATATAAAGACTAGCCATGGCTGAACAAGATACGCAAAAAGCGGTGTTTGATATCCGCAAAATCTACCTGAAGGATTTCTCGCTGGAGTCACCGAATGCGCCGGGCGTGTTCTTACAAGACGCGGGCTCGCCTGAAGTGAATATTGAAGCGACGATTAAGGCTGTTCGGCTTGAACCTGAAAATTATCATGAAGTTACCTTAGGGATAACGGTCACCACGAAGATGGGCGACAAAGTCGGCTTTTTAGTAGAAGTTCAGCAAGCCGGCATTTTTATTATCGCGGGAGTGCCCGAGGCCGACATGCCAATGGCATTAGAAATCGCTTGTCCAAATGTGCTACTGCCGTTTGCTCGCGAGGCGATTTCTGACTTGGTGGGCAAAGCTGGCTTTCCACAGCTCTTACTCTCGCCAATCAATTTTGAAGCGTTGTTTTATAAAAAACATCGAAAACTCGAGGAAGCTAGCGGTTCTGCGGCCGCGCCTAACTAAATTCGACTTTTTGGCTGTGAACGCTTTGCATGCAGAAAATCGTAAAAGTTACGATATACTGCTTTTGAGAATTTTAAGTTCTGTACTCATGCCCAATTAACTTCCCTTAGCTCGCATAAAGGCTTCTCATGACTCGGATTTTCGTACTTTTGCTGATTTTGGCAATTCCATTACTCAATGGTTGTACCACTTTAAAAGCCACCGATGACCCGCTTATCCAAACTAGCTCAGATCCAATAGAGGGCTTAAATCGCGGAATCTATGCCTTTAATGACGGCACCGACAGATTAATTTTACGCCCCATCGCTAAAACTTACGACGCAGTAGTACCCACTCCAGCGAAGCAAGGCGTTAGCAATTTTTTTAGCAATCTCGCCGAGCCTTTGAATATAGTCAACAACCTGTTGCAAGGTAAATGGGAGCGATCGCTATCCTCAACGTATCGATTGGCGGTGAATAGCACCGTCGGTTTGTTGGGTCTAGTTGACGTTGCATCTAAGTATGACGTTGCCCCAGCTCGAGAGGATCTTGGACAAACTTTGGCTAGCTGGGGCGTGGGTCCTGGCCCCTATATCATGTTGCCATTTATTGGCCCTACGACCTTACGCGATGGAATAGGGCGCGGTGCCACCACAGCTGTTTATTATCCCAACAACAACTTTAGCGATGACTCCGGTAAAAATGTGGCCGTAACGGCACTCGAAATAATCGATCTGCGTGCTTCGCTATTAGGTGCCGACGAATTGTTACAGCGGCAAGTTGACCCCTATTTGTTTCTCAAAAATGCCTACGATCAAAATCGCTTAAAAGTGATTTACGATGACAACCCTCCAGAGAGCAAGGAAGATTTCGACTTTTAGTCATCTGTAGGACAATTCAATAGTGTAAGGTTTGTGTATGGCGCTTTACGCGGTAGGTGACATTCAGGGCTGTTACGAACATTTGTCGCGTTTACTCGAACGCGTAAACTTTGATCCTGCCGATGACATTTTGGTGTGTGTTGGTGATCTGGTTAACCGTGGCCCTGAGTCCGCTCGCACCCTTGATTTAGTCATTGGTATGGGCGATCGATGCCAAGTGGTGCTTGGCAATCACGACATTCACTTTCTGGCTCTGCACTACGGTGTGCGCTCACCGAAAGTAAACGACACCCTAATACCCTTGCTTAAACATGAAGGGGCGAACGATTATGCTAAGTGGTTGCGCAAACAGCCACTACTACGTGTGGATGAAGAGCGTAAGCTAATATTTTGTCACGCTGGCATCTACCCGTGGTGGGGGTTAGATATGGCGCAGCAAAGAGCCCGCGAAGTAGAGGCGGTCTTTGCCAAACGCAAAAAGTGTATAAAGCTATTAAATAAGATATACAGTAACCAGCCGTCGAAATGGACAGAGGATTTGGGTCCTGTAGCGCGCATGCGTTTCAGCATCAATGCATTCACACGAATGCGCTTCGTAAGCCCTAAAGGACACCTGAACTTAACCGAAAGTGGCTATTCAGGACGTTCGCGAAAGAACCGGCTTGCGTGGTTCGATATCGCCAACCCATATATCGCGGATTATAAGGTGGTGTTTGGGCATTGGTCGGCGTTGGGCCTACTCAATCGGCCCAATGTCTTATGTCTGGACACGGGCTGTGTATGGGGTAGGGAGCTTACGATGGCAAAAATACCTAAGAATCCAAACAAAATAATTAAAATCTTCCAAACTAGTTCAGCAGAAGCATGGCCGATCATACAATCACCGTAGAAGTATCAACGGGTTTTATTGAAAAACAATCCGACTCCAAACGCTTCGTGTTTTTTTACACAATCCTTATTCACAACAATTCGGATAGAGTGTGTCAGCTAATGTCACGCCACTGGGTAATTACCGATGCCAACAATGGCGTAGAGGAAGTGTACGGCGAAGGAGTGGTTGGCGAACAACCCATCATTCAGCCTGGCGATACCTATAAGTACAGCAGCGGGGCGGTGCTGAAGACTGAAATGGGCACAATGGAAGGCCGTTATTTTATGATCTGGAAAGAGCCGGTTAGCATTCAAGAGCAAGAATTCGAGGTACCGATACCTAGGTTTTTACTCTCTGTACCCCGAACTTTGCATTAAAGCATTCGCACAGCGGCCTTAACATCCTCAATAATCGTGTGATTTAGACTTACGGTTACATCCTTCGCCTAACCGTTTGAAAACATTGATTATTTACTTCCAAACTGTGTGATCAGCGCGCGGTTAAGCGCAACCTAGTTTAAATTAATAAAAAACGCTAAGTTATTGAATTAATTAAGTTTTTAGACGTCTAGGTTGTTCACAGTAAATGCGTTTTTCTCGATAAACTCTCTGCGTGGCTCTACTTGATCGCCCATTAAGATAGTAAAGGTGTCGTTTGAGGAAACATCGTCCTCAATCACCACTTTTAATAAACGCCGCACTGTCGGGTCCATAGTCGTTTCCCACAATTGCTCTGGGTTCATTTCCCCTAAACCTTTATAGCGTTGAATATCTATCCCTTTTTTGGCAGTCGACAGTAGCCAAGCAATGGCCTCTGAAAACTCTTCTACGTGCTCTTCCTTTTCTCCACGCTTAACGACTAGGTTATCGCCAAATAAACCATCCAGTTTTTCTGCTAGATTCTTGATTGACAAGAACTCCGGTGATCGCCAAAACTCACTCGTCATTTCGCTAGCTTTCACTGTACCGTGTTGGCGACATTCGATCTTCACACTTGTTGTGCCGTTGCGTTCTACGCGCAATTTATAGCTCGGCGCCTCGTAGCCCTCCTCGTTAAGGACAGACTCAATAGAGGCCAGCACGGCATCATCGAGAGACTCTTCGCTTACGGCCCGGTCGATAAGCGCCCGCAAGACAAGCGGATCGTACTTGCGACTCAAGCGCTTAATGGTTTTTTCTACTGCCAAGAATTCGCGACAAAGACGCGTTAACTCATCGCCACTAACGATACTGCCGGTGCCTTGATTGCAAATCTCCGCCTTACTTAAGGCGAGCTCCAACAAATAAGCCTCGAGTTCGACATCGTCTTTTACATAGCGCTGCGATTTGCCCTTACCGATTTTGTAGAGTGGTGGTTGCGCTATATAAATATAACCACGCTCGATAAGCTCTGGCATTTGCCGATAGAAAAAAGTTAGCAAAAGAGTACGGATGTGCGAACCATCAACGTCCGCGTCGGTCATGATAATAATGCGGTGGTAGCGCAGTTTTTCTATGTTGAAATCGTCTTTACCGATACCTGTACCCAACGCGGTAATTAATATGGTAATTTCGTCCGACGTTAACATTTTGTCGAAGCGCGCTTTCTCTACATTTAGAATCTTACCTTTGAGTGGTAAAATCGCCTGAAACGAGCGATCGCGTGCTTGCTTTGCCGAACCACCCGCTGAATCACCCTCCACCAAATAAATTTCAGATAGGGCAGGGTCTTTGTTTTGGCAATCCGCCAGTTTGCCCGGTAAGCCGCCTAAATCGAGTGCGCCTTTGCGTCGCGTCATTTCACGCGCTTTACGAGCTGCGTCTCTTGCTCGCGCCGCGTCTACAATCTTCTCGGCTATTTTTTTAGCGTCAGCCGGGTTCTCTAGTAAAAACTCCGCTAGCTTTTCATTCATCACCGACTCAACCACACCCTTCACTTCAGAAGAGACGAGTTTTTCTTTAGTCTGCGAAGAGAATTTAGGGTCTGGCACTTTAACCGAAAGTACGGCGGTTAAACCTTCGCGGGAATCATCGCCGCTAACTACCACCTTTTCTTTTTTGGCGAGACCAGATTCCTCAATGTATTGATTCAGCGTTCGAGTCAATGCACCTTTAAAGCCAGATAAATGCGTCCCACCATCGCGCTGTGGAATATTGTTGGTATAGCAGAAAACATTTTCTGTATAAGAATCGTTCCACTGCAGCGCTACCTCAACGATAACGCCGTCCCGCTCGCCAATTACCTGAATCACGTCGGTGTTCAAGGGCGTGCGCATTTTGTTTAAATGTCGAACGAAAGCAACAATACCACCTTCGTACTCAAACACATCGCCCTTGTTGGTTCTAGCATCATACAGTTCGATGCGGACCCCAGAGTTTAAGAATGACAACTCGCGTAAACGCTTTGCCAAAATGTCGTAACTGTACTCAGTGATCGAAAAGATTTCGGGGCTTGGTTTAAAGGTGATTTTGGTACCGGTATTTTCGCTATTACCCGTTTCGGCTAAATCAGCTTGCGGCACACCTAAATGATAGGTTTGCTCATAAGATTTGCCACCCCGTTCAATCTCTAGTTTCAGCCAGTCGGATAATGCATTAACTACCGAGATGCCTACGCCGTGCAAACCACCCGATACTTTGTATGAGTTGTTGTCAAACTTACCGCCTGCATGCAGCACCGTCATGATGATTTCGGCGGCCGATTTACCTTCTTCCTCAATTACGCCCACGGGAATACCACGACCGTCATCCCATACTGAAATCGAATTATCTTGATTGATGACTACGTTGACGCCCGAACAATAACCAGCCAACGCCTCGTCAATTGAGTTATCAACAACTTCGAACACCATGTGGTGTAATCCGGTGCCATCATCAGTATCACCGATGTACATTCCTGGACGTTTTCTAACGGCGTCTAAGCCCTTAAGTACCTTGATACTACTGGAATCGTAGGTCATTATTTTTTTGCTTTTTATAGGCGATTTAACAGCGCCAGAGTATAGCAAAATTAGGCTGACTACACACTATAGGAATACCCTCGTTGTTGTTTACAAATGGACGTAATTGGTATGGAGAACATGCGTTAATAAAACAATGTTCCACGTGGAACATTAACCCATTAAAACCAGAATGTTCCACGTGGAACATTCTTAGAAGGTTGCGGGGCTTAGTAGGGTAGGTGGGTACAAAAAAGCCAGCTATCGCTGGCTCATGAAATGCTGGTTAGTCGCTATTTTCGGCTATCCTTAAAACCGCCTACTTTTTAAAGACGCATGGGCATAATTAAATACAAGGTGTCGCTTTCGCCTTCACCGTGAAAAGTACAACTCGTATTTGGATCTAACAAACCCAACTCAATGTTCTCGGAGTGGCATGCCTTTAGGGCTTCGAGCAAATAGGTTACGTTAAAGCCAATTTCAATTTCTTCGCCACTGTAGTCAACGGCCATTTCATCGCTTGCGTGCTCTTGATCAGGATTATGTGATGCCACTTTCAGTACATGGTCACCTAGGCTCAGCGAAACCCCTCTGAACTTTTCGTTACTTAAGATCGCAGCTCTGTTGAGAATCTCAATTAAATTGGCTCGGTTAATCAATACGTGCTTATTTAAACTACTCGGAATTACCTTGCCATAGTCCGGAAAGCGACCATCGATTAGCTTTGAGATGAAGGTGAAGTGTCCAGACTCAACAAAAATATGGCTCGCGTTCAATTTAACTAATATTTGTTGTTCAGACTCAGTATTTAGAAACTTAGACATTTCTAAGACCGCTTTGCGTGGCACGATACAATGTACTCCATCTATGCCTAGATCTGTGTAGTTGACTCTGGTTTTCGCTAACCTGTGACCGTCTGTTGCAACAGACACAATTTCGTTTTGATTTAGTTCCAGTAACAAACCGTTTAAAAAGTAGCGAACATCCTGCTGTGCCATGCTAAAGGACGTACGGCTGAGTAACCCATGCAGTTCACGTTCTTCCAAATAGAACTCATGTTTCCAGTTGGTTTCTTCTAAGCGCGGGTAATCATCCGCAGGCAGAGTTTGTAGTGTGAAGTGACTCTTACCGGCGACCACAGACATTTTATTATTTTCTTCAAGCGTCAAACTTATATTCGCTTCCGCAGGTAATGATCGACAAATATCGAAAAGCTTTCTTGCCGACACAGTGATCTTGCCATCCTGGCCTTGTACTTGCGTCACGCGAGTGGTTATCTCGGTCTCAAGATCTGATCCAACTAGAGTCAAGTTACCGCTTTCTAAACTTAGAAACACATTACCCAATATTGGCAAAGTCTGTCTTTTTTCAACAACTCCGATTACTTGGGCGAGCGGAGTTTCAAGTTGTTCTTTGCTTAAATTAATATTCATTTTTCTATTAGAGTCTTGTTGTTATTACTATTAGGCCTGTGGTTAAGTCGCAAAAGTCTATAAATGCTATCGTGAACAACGAGTTAGCGCATTTATTTGTGTGCGTAAAACGCGGGAAAACTCAGTCTAAACCTGTGCATAGAATGTGGATAAGTTTTATTCAAGAATAATACCGTATTTATACACAAACTATCCACAAAGCCAGATTCGAGCTCCCTTTCGATCATTACACTCACACTATACAGATAATATTTTCAGCAAACTCGCGTAGTCGTCGGCAAACTTGGCGTCGGTCTTAACGAGCTCTACAACTTTCTTACACGCGTGAATTACCGTAGTATGGTCACGCCCACCAAACGCATCGCCAATATCCGGTAAGCTCAAGCTCGTCAACTCCTTCGCGAGAGCCATCGCGATTTGCCGAGGTCGAGCAATTTGTCGATTCCGCCGCTTCGATTTAAGGTCGCTCACGCGCATGCCAAAGAAGTCCGCCACGGTTTTCTGAATATTGTCGATACTGATCTTGCGCTCTTGAAAGAGCGTTAAATCTTGCAGCGTATCCTTGGCTAAATCGATATCAATGGGTCTGTGCGTAAATCGAGAGCTGGCCACCAAACGGTGTAAAGCTCCTTCGAGCTCGCGCACATTCGAGCGAATTTTCTTCGCGACCATAAAAGCCACTTCATCACTTAATTCAACATGGTTCTTGCGTGCCTTACTCTTTAAAATCGCGACACGTGTTTCTAGCTCCGGAGGATCAATCCTAACGGTTAATCCACTCTCAAATCTAGACGTTAATCTTTCTTGTAAGTTATTGATTTCTTTAGGGAATTTATCAGAAGTAAGAATAATCTGACTGTTTACTTCCAGTAAAGAGTTAAAAGTGTGAAAGAACTCCTCTTGAGATTGATTCTTACCTGCAAAAAACTGAATATCGTCTATGAGCAAGGCATCAAGAGACCGATAATAACGCTTAAAGCGTTCCATCGAGTTTGTTTCGATGGCTTTTACCATGTCGGAGACAAAGCGTTCGGAGTGAACGTACGCAACTCGGGCTCGAGCCGAGTTTTGTTTTATCAAGTTACCCGCAGCGTGCATTAAATGCGTTTTACCTAAACCAACGCCACCATAGATAAATAAAGGGTTATAGGCGGAGCCAGGGTTTTCGCTCACCTGTTTGGTGGCTGCCCGGGCTATTTGGTTGGACTTGCCCTCAACATGATTGGCGAATGTAAAGTTAGTATTAAGTACATTAGTGCCAAAACGCGCATCATCGGCGTCAATGCCACTATCGTCACCATTACTGTCGGCGTTAACCTGTGTGGTGCTAGCCACCAATGAGCTACCGGAATCCAGCTCTATGACTACGGGTTTGTCGTCGGCACCGAAGTGCTTAAGGGTAGCGCTAATTTCAGCCTGTAAATTGTCAATTAACCAATCCCGAATAAAACGATTGGGCGCATGTAACCGAAAAACATGCTGGTCATTGAGCACACTCAGCGGCCGTACCCACATGCTAAAATCATGCAGATCCATTTCAGCTTCAAGTTTGCTGAGGCAACGATCCCAGAGTGCTTTGTTGTCCACAAGAAAAATCCTTAGTGTTGGCTCGGTGAGTAAAAAGAGGTCGAACAATATAACGGTGCGAATCCATCAATAAAACAATTTTTGGATATTTTTAACCAGCGAATTTAATCTCGCAACGGCTTGACTATTACCCTTAAAGTAAGTACCTTTGCGATCCGTTTTTCGGAACGACTGTCTCTACCTAAACCTAGGGACTGTTTGATTGCCGGTTAGCCGTATCTTTAGTCTTTTCTAGGGCCCAAAAATCTAGGTCTTAACTCTAAAGAGACGCAACCCTAAGCCGTTTTCACAGCTTAGCAGATATTCGAGATGTACCGATTTAAAGAATTTGCGATTGAGCTAATCGAACATTAGCCATCAATCGAGCATGATTATTAATCAATTATTAATCGTGAATTATTAATTAAGAGTGAATAACTATGAAACGACCATTTCAACCCAGTCAAATTAAACGTAAGCGTACTCACGGATTTCGAGCGCGCATGGCCACCAAAAACGGCAGAGCAATTTTAAACGCTCGCAGAGCGAAAGGGCGCGCTGCTCTTACCGTCTAAGCTCGCTCAAAATTGCCGAATTTAAGAGAGCCTCATCGACGAATTCGGTGGGGCTTTTTTGTTTCTGCTCATTGGTAATTGGCTTATATACTCTCGTTGCTGGCTTTTTTGCAGACACGGCTGGCCGCTGGCTTTAGAGCGCAAACACTAGCGAAACTATTAGAGCACGTCTTGACTCAAAACACTCTTTCTAAAAATGAGCGACTATTAAAACCTAGTGCGTTTAAAACGGTGTATGGTAATCGTCAGTTTGGCGGCAGTGAACTGTTCACTTTTAATGTACTTGGCAATCAAACTGAGTCGAAACTAGGAGTGACTGTTGCAAAAAAAGTCTCTAAGCGCGCAGTAGATCGAAACCGAATCAAGCGGATTGTTAAAGAGTTCTATCGACACAACAAGCAGCAACTCACGGCGGCCCATATAGTGATCACAGCAAAACCGGCTTGTAAAAGTGCAACGAATGCAGAACTACGCGCAAGTTTAGAGGAACTTTGGATAAAAGTGGGTAAATGGCAGAAGTGGCATCAGCACCAGGCAAATAAGGCGCAACCAAGTTAAGGCGTGGATTTTATTCCGATATGGCCGGCACCAGGTAAACACCAGCCCCCAGCACAAAATGACCTATTTACTGCAAGCGCTCATTAAGCTCTATCATGTCACGCTAAGTCCCCTATTAGGAACGCGTTGTCGTTTTGTGCCAACCTGCTCTGAGTATGCCAGCCAAGCGCTCGAGCGACATGGCTTAGTAAAAGGAGGGAGCTTAGCGGTGCAACGACTTTGCCGTTGCCACCCATGGGGTGGATCAGGCTTCGACCCCGTACCTGATATCTCAAACGATGAACCACATTAATTAGTTAACCTTAAGTGCGGTACCCAATCGTGAAACTTTTTGGCGCTCAAAGCTACTTAGTTTTAACTTTGGTTGATACAATCCGCGACCATTATCTTTAGAGCGCCGCACAATGAGCGTTTAACACTCGGAACCCCTTTGTCCATGGAAACATACCGTACCGCGCTGATCTTCTTGCTCGTTGCCCTTAGCACCGTTTTGTACACCAAATGGTTAGATTACTCGGCGCAAGAAACGGCTTTATCTGCCAATGCAAACACCAACATCACCGTGTCAGAAATGCCGGATGTTGATCAAACATTACCGACCGCACCAACGCCTAGCGCGGTTGTCGCCGACTCCGCTATTCCAACTGTTGATTCAGAAGCGACCAACGAAGCGTCGGCTAGTGCGAGCAACGCCGGTGATTTAGTGTTGGTTGAAACCGACTTAATGATCGTGACCATTAATACTGTTGGCGGTGTTATAGAGCGTGTTGAAGTAAAAGACCACCCGGTAGCGATCGACCAGCCTGACCTTGGGTATGCGGTATTGCGTAAAACACCTGAAGAAACGTTTATAGTACAAGACGGTTTGGTCTTGCCTGGCAATGCGCCTGGACCAAACCATCAAACGGTATATCAAGCGGCTGCAACTCATTATGCTCTCGATACACAAGATTCTGTGCTCGTACCGCTAACGTGGATTAGCGAAAGCGGAGCGCAAGTAACCAAAACGCTTAAGTTTCAACGAGACTCCTACTTAGTTGGTATTGAATACCAAGTCACCAATAATAGTTCGCAAGAATGGGTGTCTTATTTATACGCCCAGTTCAACCGATCGTTACCGATTGGTTCCAACGGCGGTTTTGGTCAAATTCCGAGCTACACCGGTGGAGCCATTTATACCGAAGCGGAAAAGTACGAAAAAATCTCGTTTGATGACATGGACGATGCCAACCTGAGCCGACAAGAAGTGGGTGGTTGGGTGTCTATGATGGAACATTATTTCGTTGCCGTATGGTTGCCTCAAACACCCAACAACAAATTCTACAGCAGCAAAACGGGTGATCGCTATTTGCTCGGTTTGCAAGCAACCGACCCCTTGCGCGTAGCGCCCAACGACACGGGTAGTATTGCAACAAGTGTCTTCCTAGGGCCAAAAGAACAAGCACGGTTACGCGTTATTGAAGACGAGAAAAATGTTAAAGGCCTGCCCTTAACGGTGGATTACGGCATGTTGACGTTTATCGCCGACCCTTTGTTCTGGCTGCTCGACAAAATTCATTTGGTTGTGCAGAACTGGGGTTGGTCCATTATTCTGCTGACATTACTGATCAAAATAGTGTTTTATCCTTTGTCAGCGGCCAGCTACAAATCGATGGCTGGCATGAAAAAGCTGCAGCCGCGCATTCAAACACTCAAAGAACGCTACAAAGACGACCGCCAAAAGTTTCAGGTGGAAATGATGGCTTTGTATAAACAGGAAAAGATCAATCCAGCAGGCGGTTGCTTGCCCATTTTGATTCAAATTCCCGTGTTCATTGCGCTGTATTGGGTATTGCTCGAGAGCGTCGAAATTCGTCAAGCACCGTTTGCTTTGTGGCTAAATGACCTGTCGGCGCCCGATCCATTTTATGTCTTACCTATCTTGATGGGTGTCTCGATGTGGGCACAGCAGAAGCTGAATCCAGCACCGATGGACGATATTCAAAAGAAAGTGATGATGATTATGCCGTTTGCGCTTACGTTGCTGTTCTTAACATTCCCTGCCGGCTTGGTTTTGTACTGGGTGGTTAATAACGTGCTGTCGATGGCGCAGCAGTGGTACATCAATAAAAAGCACGCACAGTAGTGGTTGCGTGTCTTGCCCGATTTGCAGAGTTTGACCAAGGATACGATTGTTGCCATTGCCACCCCGCCGGGCCGCGGAGGCATTGGCATAATTCGTTTGTCGGGACCAGAGTCTTGGTCTATTGCGGCTAAACTCAGTGGCGCCGCGCCGCTAGCGCGAGAGGTTCGTTATGCGCATTTTAAGAGCGCGGCGGGTGAGAGTTTAGACACAGGTTTGACCATTGGATTTCAAGCGCCACACTCCTTTACAGGAGAAGATGTGGTGGAAATTCAAGGGCATGGTAGCCCTGTGGTACAGGACCTATTACTAACTCAACTCATTGCACTCGGTGCACGGCAAGCTCGCCCGGGGGAGTTTTCAGAGCGGGCTTTTTTAAATAATAAAATGGATCTCACGCAGGCGGAAGCCATCGCGGATCTAATCAATAGTACAACGGCGCATGCGGCGATGGGTGCTATGCGCTCACTGCGCGGCGAATTTTCCACGCGCGTAAACGAGCTGCTCGAACAATTAATTTACTTACGGAGCTATGTGGAAGCGGCCATCGATTTTCCTGAAGAAGAGATCGACTTCCTGTCCGACACAATCGTACAGTCCAAACTTGATGTGTTAGAGCAAGCGGTTCAGGCCTGTTTGCAGCAAGCTCAGCAAGGTGCGATCTTAACCACGGGGATGAAATTAGTGTTGGCGGGTCGACCAAATGCTGGAAAGTCGAGTTTGCTCAATATGTTAGCGGGTGAAGAAACCGCCATTGTTACCGCTATAGCGGGCACAACGCGCGATATTGTGCGCCAAACTATCGATCTGGATGGTTTGCCGGTGCATATTCTCGATACCGCTGGTTTGCGCGATGCAACGGACGAAGCTGAGCGCATTGGAGTGCAGCGTGCGGAAGAGGCCATGGGCCAAGCCGATCATATTCTACTATTGCACGACGCCAGCGATGCGCAAACCGAGTTGCCGACTCCCTATGTTGATAAAACCACAATAGTTTACACAAAGCAGGACCTAGCCCCTGAAAAGACATTACCCGAGGGTAGTCTTCTTATATCCGTAAAAACCGGGTTTGGACTCGATGCGCTAAAGCAGCACATTAAACAGGTAGCGGGCTATACGTCGAGCAGTGAATCGATTTTTACGGCGCGCAGACGCCATATTACCGAACTGGAGAAAGCGCAAATCGCCATTAGGCGAGGTCGTCATCAGTTAGAAGTTAACCAAGCGGGTGAACTATTAGCTGATGAGCTGCTGCAAGCGCAAACCGCGCTTAATGAGATAACGGGCGAGTTTAGTAGTGACGATTTACTTGGAAAGATTTTTGGCTCTTTTTGTATTGGCAAATGACTAGGCCCAAAGAGTTTTACTTTAAGGAAGGCTGCTTCATTGAGGAGTGGCACAATAGCGAACAAGATGACCATTGTTCGGTGGCCCGAGTTCGTGTAGCTGCGCATTCAACGACTAAGTTGCACGCGTTACGCGATACTACCGAACGCTATGTTATTTTGGCAGGGGTAGGTCGAGTTTGGGTAGACCATCAACTTGCAATGGTCGGCGAGGGCGATGTAGTGGTTATTCACGCAGGCGTGGCACAAAAAATAGAAAACGTGCAATCCAACGATTTAATCTTTCTAGCCATTTGCCAACCGCGATTTCAAGCGCATAATTATTACGAGCTCGAGAACGACACACCGCCCGAGCCCAAGCCCGCGAGTTCGCTTACTCGTTAGCTAAACCGCGAGCTAATGAACTGTATACGAAACCAACACTGTTAGGCTAAGCCACAGAATTAAACATGCTTCATTCAACTCACTACGACGTTATTGTAATTGGCGGCGGTCACGCTGGCACTGAAGCCGCGCTGGCGGCCGCGCGTATGGGTGCCCAAACGCTGTTACTCACGCACAATATCGACACTATCGGACAGATGTCCTGTAATCCCGCTATCGGTGGTATTGGTAAGGGTCATATCGTTAAAGAAGTGGACGCCATGGGCGGCGCTATGGCCATCGCGGCGGATAAAGGCGGTATCCAGTTTAGAATTTTGAATTCGCGCAAAGGTGCAGCCGTGCGCGCAACGCGAGCACAAGCAGACCGTATCTTGTACAAAGCTGCGATTCGGGAGATGGTTGAAAACCAAGCAAATTTAAGTCTGTTCCAACAAGCGTGCGACGACCTAATCATTGAACAAGATCGTGTCGTTGGTGTGGTTACGCAAATGGGTTTGCGCTTCAAGGCCAAAACGGTAGTGCTTACAGCCGGTACGTTTTTAGGCGGTATCATTCACATTGGGTTAGAGAACTTTCAAGGTGGGCGCGCCGGCGATCCACCTTCTAATGCGTTATCACGTCGGTTGCGTGAAATGCCGTTTACGGTGGATCGCTTAAAAACGGGCACGCCAGCGCGACTCGATGCTCGTACCATCAATTACTCTAAACTCGAAGCACAACCGGGCGATGATCCGTGTCCAGTGTTTTCGTTTTTAGGCGACCGGGCGCAACACCCTCGTCAGGTTAATTGCCATATCACTTACACCAATGAGCGCACGCACGACATCATTCGTTCTGGCCTAGATCGTTCCCCTATGTACACCGGTGTTATCGAGGGGGTTGGGCCACGCTATTGTCCGTCTATAGAAGATAAAATTAATCGGTTTGCGGACAAAAACGCTCATCAAATTTTTGTTGAACCAGAAGGTTTAACCACGCATGAAGTGTATCCGAACGGTATATCCACATCATTGCCGTACGACATTCAAGCGGCGTTTATCCGCTCAATCGCAGGATTTGAAAAAGCGCATATCGTGCGTCCTGGTTATGCGATTGAATATGATTTCTTCGATCCACGCGGTTTAAAACCAACCCTAGAAACAAAATATATCGAGAACCTGTATTTTGCGGGGCAAATCAATGGCACCACGGGTTACGAAGAGGCCGCTGGACAAGGCTTGTTAGCAGGGCTAAATGCAGCGCGCCGTAGTTTACAACGCGAAGAATGGTTTCCGCTACGCGACCAAGCCTACATCGGTGTTTTAGTCGACGACCTCATCACCATGGGCACCAAGGAGCCATATCGGATGTTTACTTCGCGCGCGGAGTACCGATTGTTGTTACGAGAAGACAATGCTGACTTGCGGTTAACTGAAAAAGCTCACGAGCTTGGTTTGGTTACCGAGGAACGTTGGGCGGCCTTCTCGCGCAAACGCGAACTCTTAGAAAGTGAACAGCAACGCTTAGCCGCAACATGGCTGCGTCCAGGCACCGTTTCCGATGAGCTGGCACAAGCGGTAGTTGGCAATACACTAAAACGCGAGGCGAACTTGCTAGAGCTGTTACGTCGCCCGGAAGTTACGTATGCCTCATTGCACACCCTGCCGGGTGCAGGCGAGGCGATTACGGATGCTGCGGTGGCCGAACAAATCGAGATTCAAGCCAAATACCACGGGTATATAGAACGACAACAAGGCGAAATAGACAAACACCGTTCCCACGAGAACATGGCGTTAGCTAATAATTTTGACTATAAAAAAGTAACCGGATTGTCTAACGAAGTGGCACAAAAGCTCAATGAACACCAACCCGCGTCGGTGGGGCAAGCAGCGCGAATTTCAGGCATTACCCCCGCCGCAATTTCCCTTTTACTGGTGTATCTTAAAAAGCATGGCAAAGCCGCTTAGCCAAAAACATAACTAGAAATGGTGATTTCATGGCTTTGTGCGGATGCCGCCCTATTTGTTCAGCGCGTGTGGTTAAATTCGCACGACGATATTCGCAATCGTCATCAGACTCCCGTGCGAAAAGCCATCCGCAATAGCGAAACGAATCGACTAGCCACAACGCTGTGGTTTAAAGCCTAGTTCAACCGTAAATCAATCCCAATCACTGCATTTAAAGTTATGCGCGAGAGTACCGCCTTGAAAATCGAGTCGACTTCTACACCTACGATTGAAACCAGACTGAGGGATGGTTTAACTGCAATGGATATCACGTTTGGCGATCAGGCGATTGAGCGACTGATCACCTACATGCAACTCCTGCACGAATGGAATAAAACCCACAACCTGACGGCCATAGACTCCATTGACGAAATGTTGTCTAAACATGTTTTTGATTCAGTAAGCATTAAACCCTATATGAAAGGCGCGACGCTGCTGGACGTAGGAAGCGGCGCCGGTTTGCCGGGGATTGTATTAGCGACATTATCACCCGCCTTGCAGGTTACCTCGGTTGAGTCGCGTGGCAAGAAAGCACAATTTCAGACGTTTGCTGCCAGTAAGTTGGGACTGAAAAACTTGGTTGTAGAAAATCTGCGTATCGAGGACTACAAACCCAAAGAAAAGTTTGCCATGGTTACCTCGCGAGCCTTTGCGTCGCTAAGCGAATTTGTAGAAGGGTCTAAACAAACCATTGGGGAAACAGGACGTTGGTTGGCAATGAAAGGGCAGCTAGACCAAAACGAAATCAAGGAGTTTAAAAAGCTCAACTACAAGTACGACACCTATTCGTTAGCTGTGCCCGAGTTAGACGCACAACGACATCTCTTCGTGATTCGACCAAACTAAAAGTAGCGAATAGCCTTAAGCCAAGTAATGAAAAGCCATAGGCTTAGTAACGCAATTCTAAACCCGTTAAATTTACTCGTTTAGCGTTCCACGGCATGCTAACCTAGCACACCCCAAAAAGTCGAAACCGCTGCGCATATGGCGAGAATAATCTCAATCACCAATCAAAAAGGTGGTGTAGGCAAAACCACCACTAGCATTAACTTAGGCGCTGCTTTAGTAAAGCAGGGCAAAAGTGTGCTGCTTATTGATATGGACCCGCAAGGTAATGCCAGCGTTGGCTTAGGCATTAGTCAGGACGATGTAGAAGCCACCATTTATGAGTTGCTTACTTTGGAAGCGACGGCCGCAGACTGTATTGTGAAAAGTGACAGTGGCGTAGACCTCATTACAGCTAATGGTGATCTAGCCGGCGCGCAAGTTGAGCTCCTTAACGAAATAGGCCGTGAGCTGCGATTGCAAAAAGGCTTGCAGACCATCCGCGACCAGTACGACTATATTTTTATTGACTGTCCGCCTGCGCTTAATGTGCTTACCATCAACGCCTTAGTTGCATCGGACTCTGTGTTAATTCCAATGCAATGCGAATATTTTGCGTTAGAAGGCTTAAGCGCCTTAGTGTCTACCGTGCGAAAGATCAAAGACTCGCTTAACAAAGATCTCGTTATAGAGGGCTTATTGCGCACAATGTACGATCCGCGCAATAGTTTGTCGGGTGAAGTGAGTAATCAGCTCAAAACGCACTTTGGCAACAAAGTGTACAAAACCATTATTCCGCGCAACGTGCGACTCGCCGAAGCACCCAGTTATGGACAGTCGGCGATTGATTACAATCCCCATTCGAAAGGCGCGATTGCGTACATCGAGCTCGCAGCCGAAGTGTTAGGAAAAAGAAACCAATGAACGCGAAAAAGAAAAGACTAGGTCGCGGTCTAGATGCACTGCTGAGTTCGTCAGCGGCCGAGCCAGAAAGCGCTCAAAACACTGCGTCGTCTGCAAAACATGCAAATAGTCTGCCTATTGAGAAATTACAACGTGGAGAATATCAACCGCGCACCAATATGGACCAAGAGTCCCTTGAGGAGCTGGCCAATTCAATACGCTCGCAAGGCATTATTCAGCCCATTTTAGTCCGTCCGATTGGCGGCGATAAATACGAGATTATCGCCGGCGAGCGACGTTGGCGTGCCGCGCAACTCGCACAGTTAGACGAAGTGCCGGTTTTAGTGCGTGATATACCAGACGAAGCCACGCTGGCGATTGCACTCATCGAAAACATTCAGCGCGAGGACCTAAACCCGGTGGAAGAAGCCATGGGTTTAAAACGACTCACAGACGAATTCGGCCTAACTCATGAGCAGATGGCGAAAGCGGTGGGTCGTTCGCGCGCGGCGGTAACCAATCTATTGAGGTTGCTCAGTTTAAGCCACGAGGCAAGACAATTACTCGAACACGGTAAGATCGAAATGGGACACGCGCGGGCCTTGTTGGGCTTGCCGATTGAAAAGCAGGATTGGGCGGCCAAAGAAGTGTACTCCAAAGGCTTAACCGTACGGCAAGCCGAAGCCCTGGTTAAGCAAACTCTCAACCCCCCTAAAAAGCCAACGCAGGTTAAGAAAAGCTCTGATATTGCGCGGCTTGAAGAAGATTTATCTGAGACTTTAGGCACTAAAGTCACAGTGCAAGACAGCAAGGGCAAAGGTAAGTTGATTATCGAATACCGGTCGCTCGACATACTGGACGGAATTATCGCCCACATAAAATAAGCACCATCGAACAGGCATTAGGCCTCACGGCCACCATTGACTTAGCGGTTTAGGGGCTGCATCAGCGGTGCAAAGCGAGTTAAGCAGGCATGTGGATTACTGCCAATTATTACCCTCGAAATCATTGCATGCGTATGTCCCAATCTATATACTTCGCGACCGTAAAAAGGTGGCAATTTAATGCGCGCCTGGACTAGATGACTGAAACAACTAGTAATACCAGTAGTACCGCAACAAATAGCGCAAGTAGTAGAACAACCGTGCGCGTACTGTTGCAATTAGCCCTTTTGCAATTGATCTGTTCAATTGCCTTTGCGCTCACTTTGTACGTTTGTTTCACAGCTTATGTAGGATTATCCGCGCTGCTAGGTGGATTGGTAGCTACGATCGCAACCGTGTATGTCGCATTGAAAGTTCGTAAAACGGTGTCGCCAGCGTCTGACGAGTTGGCGCCAGCGGTGTATATGCTGCAGCGTTTTTATCGGTTTGAAGTGAGTAAAGTTATATTAACGTTGACGATGTTCGCCATTAGCGTGTTCGTCATCAAAGTGTCGATCTTGCCGTTTATAATCGCGTACCTTCTCGCGGCATTGATCGTAACGTGGTTAGCACTTTTAGTGTTAGATCAATCAGTTAAAGAAGTAGTCCAGTTTAAGACGTAAACCCAATCAAGAGTTAACGCAGACTTTTATAGATATGGCTTCAGGATCTCAAGAACTTACCGGCGCTGGTTATATTAACCACCACCTTACCAACCTCACCTATGGGCGCTTCCCAGATGGTTCGTGGGGCTTTGCGCATGGCGCTGAAGAAGCCGCGAGCATGGGGTTTTGGGCGATTCATGTCGACAGCATGGCTTGGTCGTTTGGTTTGGCCTTCATCATGTTCTGGATGTTCTTGAGTGTGGCCCGCAGTTTCTCGGCCGACAAGCCTGGCAAATTTCAGTGTTTTATCGAATCATTATTCGAAATCGCGCAAGACAGCAAAGACTCTACCTTTACCAAACACGCAGAAAACCTGTGGATCGCGCCGATGGCGTTAACCATTTTTGTGTGGGTGTTTCTGATGAACCTTATGGATTTGATCCCAGTGGATTGGATTCCCTACGCGTTTGAGCAGTCTGGCGTTTCTCCGTACATGAAGATCGTACCGTCTACTGATGTCAATGTTGCTTTGGGTACTGCGTTGGCCGTGTTTATCATGGTCATCTACTACAGCATTAAAATGAAGGGCATTGGTGGCTTTGCGAAAGAACTTTCGTTTCAGCCATTTGGCCCGTGGTTGTTGCCGGTCAACTTGGTATTAGAGTTGGTTGGCCTGTTGGCCAAACCATTGTCACTTGGCCTACGGCTGTTTGGCAATATGTATGCTGGTGAGCTTATCTTTATTCTCATCGCCATGATGTACAGTGCCGCACTTGGTCTGGGTATCAGTGCCGGACTTGGTCTGGGTATATTGGCGGGTTTTGCACAACTCGGTTGGGCAATCTTCCATATTCTAGTGATTACGCTGCAAGCGTATATTTTTATGATGTTAACGATTGTGTATTTGAGCCAAGCGCACGAAGCACACTAAGCGAACGCTTTAACCGAATTTTTAAACGTTTTTAATTTAATTTAGCAAAAAAATAGGAGCTCCAGAATGGGTACTATCGTAGGTTTAACCGCAATTGCCGTAGGCATCATGTTGGGTTTAGCAGCTGTTGGCGCCGCCATCGGCATTGGCTTGATGGGTGGCCGCTTTCTTGAAGGCTGTGCACGTCAACCTGAACTTGCAAACTCGTTGCAAACTAAAATGTTCTTGTTGGCTGGTTTGATCGACGCGATTCCGATTATTGCCGTAGCGATCGCACTGTACTTCTTGTTCGCGTCTGGATTGGTTGATTCAAGCGTTCTGGAAATGTTGAAAGCTCAAGGCGCAGCGGCTTAATCGAGCCACACACAAACGCATATTTTAATTTATCCGTTTAGAGGGAAGACACAATGAATATGACCATGACCCTAATCGGTCAAACGCTAGCATTCTTCCTATTTGTGTGGTTTTGCAAAAAGTTTGTTTGGCCGCCTATGATTGCAGCAATGCAAGCCCGTCAGGAGCAAATCGCTGACGGCCTTGCAGCGGCGCAGAAGGGTCAGCAAGCACAAGAATTTGCAGAACAAGAAGCGGCCAAGCTGATCAGCGATGCCAAAGCTCAAGCATCAGAGATAATTGCCAATGCTGAAAAGCGCGGCAACTCTGTGGTTGACGAAGCCAAGCAAACGGCGACGAGCGAAAAAGCGCGCATTGTGGCATCAGCGCAATCTGAGCTCGAGCAAAGCGTACATGCAGCGCGCGAGGCCTTGCGTGGTCAAGTGTCGTCGATCGCTGTGGCGGCCGCCAGCAAGATTGTTGATAAAGAAATCGATGAAAAAGCCCACGCCGGTTTGCTTGACGACCTCGTTAAGCAATTGCGTGCAAGCTAATACATTGATCGCAATCATCAAATAGGAAGACACAATGGCAGACACTGCATCTTTAGCCCGGCCCTACGCAAAAGCTGTTTTTGAATTAGCGCGTGACGCTAAGGCTTTTGACGCTTGGGAAGCGGTGCTCGCAACGCTTGCTTCAATCGCACAAGATAGCCAATTTACTTTGTTGGTGGGCGACCCGCGTGTATCCGAACAGCAAATCGTAGATTTGTTGCTGGATTTAGCCGGTAAGGATGCGCCTTCTGGCACGGCCAATTTTGTGCACCTTTTGGCACACAATAACCGTACCGAAGCGCTACCAGAAATCGCTAAGCAATTTGCCATTATGGTGGCCAAAGCGAATGCAACGGTAAATGCTCAAGTAATTACGGCACGTGCTTTAAAGCCAGAGCAAAAAGCGTCTTTATCCGCCGCATTGGAAGCAAAGTTGGGTTTGAAAGTAACCCTAGAAGAATCAATTGATGCCAGCCTTATGGGTGGCGCCATTGTGAAAGCCGGAGATCTTGTAATAGATGGCTCTGCAAAAGGCCGAATCGAGAAATTAACAACAGCGTTAATGCGCTAATAAACAGACTAACGTTGAGGACTTAACGTCATGACAACGCAATTAAATCCTTCCGAAATCAGCAACCTGATTAAAGATCGGATTAAAAATTTTGAAGCAGCTGCTGAATCTCGTACCGAAGGTACGGTGGTCAGTCTTACCGACGGTATTGCACGTATCCACGGTCTTACCGAGGCGATGCAAGGCGAGATGTTGGAATTTCCTGGAGACATCTATGGACTTGCACTCAACTTAGAGCAAGATTCCGTTGGTGCGGTAATTTTGGGTGATTACAAAAGCATTGTAGAAGGCGACACCGTTAAATGTACGGGCCGTATTCTTGAAGTGCCTGTTGGACCGGCCCTGTTGGGTCGAGTGGTCAATTCGCTTGGGTTGCCAATTGACGGTAAAGGCGCCATCGAAACGTCTGAAACCTCGCCAATCGAGAAAATCGCCCCTGGGGTTATCGAACGCCAAGGTGTAGATCAGCCTCTGGAAACGGGCTTTAAGTCGATTGACGCGATGGTGCCAATTGGTCGCGGACAACGCGAACTGATTATTGGCGACCGTCAGACTGGTAAAACGGCGGTGGCAATCGACACCATCATTAACCAAAAGAGCAGTGGCGTTAAATGTATTTACGTAGCGATTGGCCAAAAAGCGTCTTCGGTTGCGTCAGTGGTACGCAAGCTTGAAGAGCACGGCGCGATGGAATACACGATTGTGGTAGCGGCCAATGCTTCAGACGCGGCCGCGCTGCAGTTCATCGCTCCTTATTCTGGTTGCACGATGGGCGAATACTTCCGTGATCGCGGTGAAGACGCTCTAATTGTGTATGACGATTTATCTAAGCAAGCGGTAGCGTATCGCGAAGTGTCGCTATTGTTGCGTCGCCCGCCGGGCCGCGAAGCGTATCCGGGTGACGTATTCTATTTACATTCACGTTTGCTCGAGCGTGCTTCGCGCATCAATGCGACTGAAGTGGAACGTCGCACTGGCGTAAAGGGTAAAACAGGCTCGCTCACAGCACTGCCGATTATTGAAACACAAGCGGGCGACGTATCAGCGTTTGTTCCGACCAACGTGATTTCAATTACCGACGGTCAAATCTTTATGGAAACAGATCTGTTCAACTCAGGCATTCGTCCTCCAGTTGACCCAGGTTTGTCGGTTTCTCGAGTAGGCGGCGCGGCACAAACCAACATTATTAAAAAGTTGGGTGGTGGGGTGCGATTAGCCTTAGCGCAATATCGCGAACTTGCCGCGTTTTCGCAGTTTGCATCAGACTTAGACGATGCTACGCGCGCGCAGTTATCGCGTGGTGAGCGAGTGACAGAGCTTATGAAGCAAGCCCAATATGCGCCAATGTCAACTGCGCAGATTGCGGCGTCGTTGTTTGCCGCTAACGAAGGCTATTTCGACGATGTGGAAAAAGAGCGCGTAGTCGCTTGTGAAGCGGCCATGCAAGCGCATATGAAATCAAAGTTTAGTGGCTTGATCGACGAGATCAATAAAAACCCTAAGCTAAGCGATGAAGTGGTTGAGAAACTGCACGCAGCGCTTAAAGATTTTAAAGCAAACGGCAGCTATTAAGCAGCACGTTGTAAGCGCTGCACCGAAGCACAATTCGAATTACGATTAACAACGGTATTGGTTAAATAGCAATGGCAGTCGGAAGAGAGATTCGCGATAAGATTTCGAGCGTAAAAAGTACGCAGAAAATCACTAAAGCCATGGAAATGGTCGCCGCAAGCAAAATGCGCAAAGCGCAAGACCGCATGCTGGCAGCCAGACCCTATGCGCTCAAGATTCGTTCGGTTGTCGCGCACATCGCGCGGGCCAATCTTGAGTACAAACATCCGTTTACCATAGAACGTGAAGTTAAGCGCGTTGGTTATATTGTGGTGAGCTCGGATCGAGGCTTATGTGGTGGCTTGAACATGAATGTGTTTCGCAAAACCATGACAGACATGGCCGCGTGGGATGCACAAAATGTAGAAATTGATATCGCGACAATAGGCGCGAAGGCGTTGGGTTATTTTCGCCGCGCAGGTGGACGGGTTATCTCTGAGGCCTCGCACTACGGCGACAAGCCAGCGCTTAGCGATTTGCTCGGCGCGATCACTTCAATGTTAACTGCATATGAAGAAGGTCGCATCGATCGACTGTTTGTGGTGTCGAATGAATTTGTAAACACCATGACGCAGCAGGCTAATTCGTTGCAGTTATTACCGATCGATACGACCGAAGCGGCGGGCGAAGATGTGCCAACACTGTTTGACTACATCTATGAGCCTGAAGCTAAGCCCATACTCGACACCGTGTTAAAGCGTTATATCGAATCACAGATTTATCAAGCCGTAGTTGAAAACGTAGCGTGTGAGCAGTCAGCTCGCATGATTGCGATGAAGGCCGCAACGGATAACGCGGGCGACCTTATTGCAGATCTACAGTTGGTGTACAACAAAGCTCGACAATCAGCTATTACCCAAGAAATTTCCGAGATCGTGAGTGGCGCTGCCGCTGTTTAATCGACTCACAACAGTTTAAAAAATAGGTTTAAGAGGACACACTATGAGTTCCGGCAACATTATAGAAATCATTGGCGCGGTTGTAGACGTAGCCTTCCCAGCCGATTCCGTACCTAAAGTCTATGACGCCTTAGTGGTAGATGACGGCGGATTAACGCTTGAAGTACAAGCTCAGCTTGGCGACGGTATTGTGCGGACGATTGCCATGGGTGCTACCGAGGGCTTAAAGCGCGGCAAAGCAGTGAGCGATACCGGTGCGCCGATTTCGGTACCCGTGGGCGACGGCACGTTGGGCCGCATCATGGACGTGCTTGGTAATCCGATTGATAACGCCGGCGAAGTAAAAGGTGTACGTCGCGACCCTATTCACCGTGATCCTCCAAGCTATGCTGACCAAGCGTCTGACGTAGCGATTTTGGAAACGGGCGTAAAAGTGATCGATCTCATCATGCCGATTGCCAAAGGCGGCAAAATCGGTTTGTTCGGCGGCGCGGGTGTTGGTAAAACTGTAACGCTGATGGAGCTGATTAATAACATCGCGGTTCAACAAGAAGGTTTGTCAGTGTTTGCTGGTGTAGGGGAGCGTACCCGTGAAGGTAACGACTTTTACTACGAAATGAAAGAAGCAGGCGTTCTCGACAAAGTGGCAATGGTGTACGGTCAGATGAACGAGCCTCCTGGTAACCGTTTGCGTGTAGCCTTGTCGGGATTAACGATGGCGGAGTACTTTCGTGACGAAGGTCGTGACGTATTGATGTTTATCGACAACATTTATCGTTATACCTTAGCAGGAACGGAAGTATCGGCCCTATTAGGCCGTATGCCTTCAGCGGTGGGTTACCAACCAACTCTTGCGAGTGAAATGGGCGCACTACAAGAACGTATTACGTCAACTAAAGCCGGATCAATTACCTCATTCCAAGCGGTCTATGTACCTGCGGACGATTTAACCGATCCATCGCCTGCCACTACGTTTGCTCACTTAGATGCCACATTAGTATTGTCACGGCAAATCGCGGAACTGGGTATTTATCCTGCGGTAGATCCATTGGATTCTACTTCGCGTCAGCTCGACCCATTAGTGATCGGCGAAGACCATTATCAAGTAGCGCGCGGTGTGCAAAACACGCTGCAACGTTATAAAGAACTGCGCGACATTATTGCTATTTTGGGTATGGATGAATTGTCAGAAGAAGACAAGTTAGCCGTGGCTCGCGCACGTAAAATTCAGCGCTATTTGTCGCAGCCATTCTTCGTAGCTGAAGTCTTTACTGGCTCGCCTGGCAAGTACGTATCATTAAAGGATTCGATTGCTGGCTTTAAAGCTATTTTAAGTGGCGAACTTGACGACATCCCAGAGCAAGCATTCTATATGGTGGGCGGTATCGACGAAGTACGCGAAAAAGCTAAGGCAATGTCTAAGTAATTGGCCACGCGTCTTTTAGATATTAGCTCATTGCGATAAGCGGATACGAGTAGCAACTATGAACACAATGCAAGTAGAAGTGGTTAGCGCCGAAGACGAGATTTTTTCGGGCGCGGCTACGATGTTGATTGCGACAGCCGGTGGTGGCGAGTTGGGTATTTATCCTCAACACACGCCACTGCTCACAAATCTAAAGCCCGGTGATGTGCGAATTCAAACCGAAGACGGCCAAGAACAAGTAATCTATGTTTCGGGAGGGATTCTGGAAGTAACGCCTAAGAAAGTAACGGTGTTATCAGATACAGCGATTCGAGCAGATGATCTTGATGAGGCCGCGGCCCTTGAAGCACAGCGTAAAGCCGAGCAAGCACTTAAAGACAGTAAAGCCGATATAGATTATGCGCGTGCACGTGCAGAGCTAGCCCAAGCCGCAGCGCAAATTGCGGCATTACGTAAGGTAATGAAACGGCGCTAATTGCTAAAATTCAAACCGAGCGAGCTAAACTCAATCGGGCGTTTTGCCTCAAGCCTATTAAGATTCTTAATAGGCTTTTTTATGGCCGACACATCCGCAAGGTAGAATTCTGCTTAGGCAATGGTCGCGCGGCGAAATGTGCATTGTTAAGATTCAATCATTCTTAGGGCAAAATTTTCCCACACGTAATAAATTCTGCTATAACACAGCTCAACATCTGATCGTAATAGCTTAACTACAGCTTTAACTACAGCCTTAACTACAGTTTAGGAGAACAACATGGGAACTGGGACCGTCTTACTACTGATATTCATTGGCGTCATTGTCTTTGGCGTGGGCCTCTATAATCGACTTGTGGCAGGGCGCAATCAATACAAAAATGCGTTTGCACAAATTGATGTTCAGCTTACCCGTCGTCACGATCTTATTCCGAATTTAGTGGAAACGGCCAAAGCGTATATGGCGCATGAGCGAGAAACTCTAGAAGGCGTGATCATGGCGCGTAATGCGGCGGTAACTGGGTTAAGCAATGCCAAACAGGATCCGACGAATGCCGATGCTATGAAGCAATTGGGTTCGGCAGAGCAGGGCTTGACGGGAGCGTTGGGACGTTTGTTCGCGCTGGCTGAGTCGTATCCGGACTTAAAAGCCAATGAAAACATGATGCAATTGTCAGAAGAGCTCACGTCAACAGAAAATAAAGTAGCGTTCGCGCGGCAGGCGTTCAACGATGCGGTGATGATGTACAACAATATGATCGAGCAATTTCCCTCAAACATGCTGGCGGGCTGGTTTCAATTTGCACATGCCGAGTTGTTGGATATTGAAGACGAGAAAATTCGTTCAGCACCGAACGTAACGTTTTAACTTACTCGTTTTAAGCGTTGTAGTACGGCTTAATGAATTTTTTCGACCATCAAGACAAAGCGCGCCGGCAGTCGCGCTGGATCATGGCGTGTTTTATTGCTGTTGCGCTGCTTATAGTGCTGGCGGTTAACTTTGTAGTGGTGTTTTTTGCCGCGGCTCAGGTACCCAGTGAAATAATGATGAGCGAGGGAATTTTGTCCCCGTCGTTTTGGCAACAGCATGCTGGATTGTTGCTTGGTTCGAGTCTAGCAACTTCAAGTGTGATTGGCGTAGCGAGTCTTGGCAAAATTGCCAGCTTGCGCAGTGGTGGCGGTAAAGTAGCGCGCGATATGGGCGGTGCCATCGTGACCCCTGATACTCGAGATCCGCTGCGGCGCAGACTCTACAACGTAGTAGAAGAAATAGCGATTGCGTCTGGCACTCCCGTCCCCGAAGTTTATGTGCTTGAAAATGAACCCGGCATCAACGCTTTTGCAGCGGGATATACGGCGGCTGACGCGGCGGTGGCAGTTACACAGGGAACCCTAGAAAAGCTCGACCGAGCTGAATTGCAGGGCGTGATTGCGCATGAGTTTAGCCATATTTTTAATGGTGATATGCGCATCAATATTCGCATGATGGGCGTGATATTTGGCATTTTAGTAATCGCGATTATCGGTCGGAAGTTTCTTCATTCGAGTCGCTTTCGGGTGTCGTCATCACGCAATAATAATGGCGGAGCGATTGTGGCGATAGGCATTGCATTAATGCTGATTGGCTATATTGGTCTATTTTTTGCGCGGTGGATGAAGTCGGCCTTATCGAGGCAACGCGAATATCTGGCCGATGCGTCGGCAGTTCAGTTTACCCGTGATCCAGATGGAATCGCGGGAGCACTTAAGAAAATCGCTGCGTATAGCCATTCTTCGTATTTGCAGGAAGACTCGGAAGAAGTAAGTCATATGTTGTTTGGGGCCGGTTATCAGAGCTTTCTATTTGCAACGCATCCACCGCTGGAAAAGCGCATTGCTCGGTTAGAACGTGGGTTTCGACCAGAGGATATAAAAGGATTAGTTGTACAGCTGAAGGCGGAAGAGCGTCGCGAACATTTACGCGCAGAGCAGGCCGAGCGCGAACAAGCGAAGCGGGAGGCGAACAAAGGGAGCGGAGGATTTTTTAATCCAGAAAACCTTATTGAGCAGATTGGTAATCCTGATCTTGAGCGGATCTTGGCGGCCGGTATTCTCACTGCTGAAATACCGGAGGGGCTTACGGCGGCGGCACACAGTTTGGAGTGGGTGCCGGAAGTGATTTTTTTCTGCTTGTTGTCGAGTGAATCTGAGCTTAGCCATCGTCAGCAGCTGATCGTGAATGAACAGATGGGTGATATTAGTGCAGGTAAGTTGAACCATCTGATTGCGGCTAATTCGCCGCTGCGGGCTGAGCAACGTTTGCCGCTGGTAGAAATTTGCTTTCCGACGCTCAAGCGTCGCCCACTGAATGACATTCACAAAGTGATGAAGACGATTGAGCTCTTGGTAGAGCTCGATAATAAAGTTGACTCGTTTGAATATTGTCTATCGCGGCTGGTACGACAGTATCTTGTCGAGTCGACAGCGCCCGCGCGGCAACAGATGCACGGCACACGGAAACTGAAAGACTGTATTAAGGACATCTCGATGGTGGTATCGATCGTGGCCGCACACGGTCAGACACAGGCGGGCACGCAAGGCATCCAGAATGCCCAAAAAGCCTACCGTGCCGGGATGGCTACCTTAGACACCCACCATACCATTCTAGTATTTAACGACGATTGGCAGCCACGGCTGGATGCAGCACTGGCGTCACTCGTGGCACTCAATCCCCAAGAAAAGTACCGGTTGGTGAAGGCCCTCTCGGCCACGGTCGCACAAGACGGCAAAGTGGTGACAGCCGAACAAGAACTAGTAAGGGTAGTGTGCGCAATTCTCCACGTACCATTCCCAATGCTAATGTCGACTAAAAAACAAGACACCCACCGTTAGTCCAAGTTCAGAGGCGTCCAAAAGCAGAAAAAGGCAAGACACCCACTGAAACATCCAGACACTCACCTATTTTTTTAAGCGTTG
>CAYOXK010000022.1:12988-32667 GCA_964407915.1 uncultured Gammaproteobacteria bacterium | reverse complement strand
CCGTCATTCCCGCGTAGGCGGGAATCCATGGATAGCAACAAGGAGAGTGAGCCTGCGACCCTCGCATAGCTCACTCACTGAGTATCCAGTCCAGCATCCGCCGGTCAAGAACTAATTAAATTCCGAGTGAGCTGTACGAGTCGCTGATGCGCTCGATGGCAATCACCATTGCGGCAGTCCGCAAATCAGGAATACGATGATCGCTGTGCCATTTCTTGCTGATGGTTTGGTATCCCTCACGCATCACATCATCAAGCCCTGATCTAACCAGGTCGAGCTCAGTTGGCCCTTCAATGATTCGATCTCGCCACGCGTCCGGCAATTTTTTACCCACCAACTCCTCTACCGCCTGCAACATATTCAGCATTTGATTTTCGGCCTGACGTCGTCCTAGTCGTCCAAAACGAATATGACTCAAATTCTTGACCCATTCGAAATACGATACGGTAACTCCGCCTGCATTGGCGTAGAGATCAGGAACAATTAAACATTTACGCTCTAACAACATCTTGTTTGCGGTAAACGTAATTGGTCCATTCGCGGCTTCGATAATAATCTTGGCTTTAATATCGGCTGCATTATCAACCGTAATCACCCCTTCCATCGCTGCCGGAATAAGAATATCGCAGTCCATCGCGAGCACACTGGCCGAGTCTTCGGTATAACCCTTATATCCTTTCACTCCACCATTTCTGTGAATATGCAAATGTAAGCCATCAATATCGATGCCATCATGATTAACCACCGCTCCGTCGCGTTCGATTACGGCAATGACGATTGCTTCGTCTTCTTGCGACAAGAACTGCGCAGCATGATAGCCAACATTACCGAGACCCTGCACGATCACGCGCTTGTCTTTTAAACCGGCCGTGACTCCGGCAAAGGCCAAATCCTTGGGATGTCGAAACAACTCGCGCAATGCATACTGAACCCCCCGACCGGTAGCTTCAACTCGACCGCGAATTCCGCCTTTGCTCACCGGTTTGCCGGTAACACAACCCCAACTGTTGAGTTCATTCGGATTAAGACGCTTATACTCATCGGCCATCCACGCCATTTCGCGCTCACCAGTGCCCATATCCGGTGCAGGAACGTTTTGCGCAGGACTGATCAAATGGCGCTTGGCCAGTTCTTGGGTAAAGCGCCGCGTAATTCTTTCTAGCTCATGTGGCTCCCACGCATGCGGGTCAATCACAAGCGCACCTTTAGAGCCACCAAAAGGAGCCTCCACCAAAGCGCATTTGTAAGTCATTAAGGCCGCGAGGGCCTCCACCTCATCTTGATTAGCATGCAAAGAGTAACGAATACCGCCTTTAACGGGTTCGCGATGTTCAGAATGCACCGATCGATAGCCCGTGAAAGTATAAAGACCACCGCGAAGACGCACACCAAAGCGCACGACATATGTGGAATTACAGACCTTAATTTTATGCCGTAAATCATCGCTGATTCCAACCAAGTCGGCCGCTTGATCGAAAGTGGTTTCTACTGAACCAAGGAAGGTATCCACATTGGTGCTCATTCCAAGTCCTCAAATTTTTAGTTGTTATTCGACGCCATTGTCTTGGGGCAGAGGATACTCTCAAGCGCTGTTACTTTCCAGAAATGCCGCGCCTTTTCATTGCCTAATGGGTCGCTTTCAAAAGCTTACTTTTGGAAAAATTAGTGCAAAGTTTAACGCCACCACAACGACGTTAACATGACAGCGCAGAGCAAAATAACTAAGTAGCGCAGCAGTGCTGGGTTAACCGTCATTAACGTGTTTGAACCGAGTCGCGCGCCTAGGAACTGCCCTAACCACATGACCGCACCAACCGCCCAAATAACTTTCGCATACCAAATAAATACACACAGAGAAGCCAGGTTGGTGGCGAAATTAAGGGGTTTGGCGTGTTTGGTGGCAGTGACAATATCTTGCCCTCTTAGCGCCGTGCCGGCTAGCACGAAGAACGAACCTGTGCCTGGACCAAGCATGCCGTCGTAAGCACCAATCAATGGCACTGCCGTGAGGCCGTAGGCTTTGCGACTAATTCGTGGCGTGCGCGTGATGCGGCTGGCCTTGGGCGAAAAGACAAAATAAACCGCAATCACTGCAATCACACACGGAATTAAAAATTCAAGGTCTTGTACCTCTACGCCTTGAATAAGCAAGGTACCAAAAATAGCACCGATAAACGCGCTGGCAATATAACCTGCGATATCTTGGACGTGGTATTGCTTGCGCATTAACAAGGTGACAGTGGCGGTGCCGGAACCGCCCACCGCTTGCAATTTATTGGTGCCCAATGCCATTAACGGCGGCAACCCTGCGGCCAAGAGGGCCGGAATGGTGATTAGGCCGCCACCGCCAACGAGAGTGTCGATATAACCCGCGACGAATGCCGCTATAAACAACAAAAGCAGCGTAAGGAGCGACAGCTCCAAACCAGAAATTTCAACCATGGACTAGTCGCCCAATAAACACCGCATGACCCTGCATGGCTAAACGCTTAGTCAAGGTACTTATCTTTGCGCATGCGCTGTTCTTGCACATACTCGCGCTTAACTAGCGCCACGGCTAATGCAACCACCATCAACAGGCCAAGCGTGATCGTCAATTTAACAAATACCGCCCACGAAACAATATCGAACCACATATCCACAATGGCCACAAGAACCCATAAAATCAGCAGGATGATACAAATAATAGATGCGTACTTCATAGCGCTCCTCGTTCGTTTGCGCGTTGACGATCGCGCTCCATGACAACCATAAAGGCCTCTCGATGAAAGAACAACAACATGCGTCGAATGTCCTTTTCCATGGTTACCACCCGCCAGCCCTCGTCCGCGTTGGAGTTTAAAAAGTCGCTAAATAGTACAGGGTCTACTTTCGATTGACCCAGCACGAGCGAGCCAAGCAAACCCTCTTGATAAATGACCACTTTATATTCCTTCAAACTCATAATCGAACTCGTGAAAATACCGACCGGCCATACTTGGCTAATAAACCCAGAGCTTAGCCCTTTAAGTATCCTGCTCGCAACTCTTCTAGCTTATCGCGCACGCGCGCAGCCTGCTCAAACTCTAGATTTTCAGCATGCTGATACATTTGTTTCTCGAGATCTTTGAGGGCTCTCGCAAATTCCTTGGGGTCTAAAATTGGATCGAGCGTATCGCGTGGCAAACGTGACTTAGCCAATTCATTAGCCGCATTGCTCGTTGCCCCATCAATAATATCGCGCACCGCTTTGCGCACGCTTTGCGGTGTAATGCCATGGGCAATATTGTATTCACGCTGTTTGGTGCGACGACGGTCCGTTTCGTCGATGGCGATACGCATGGAGTTGGTAATTCGATCGGCGTACAAAATGGCGCGACCATTTAAATTACGCGCCGCTCGACCAATGGTTTGAATTAGGGAACGAGTGGAACGCAAAAACCCCTCTTTGTCGGCATCGAGTATGGCGACCAACGATACTTCAGGCATATCGAGCCCTTCGCGTAATAAGTTAATGCCCACCAGCACATCAAACTCGCCAGCCCTTAAATCACGGATAATCTCAACCCGCTCTACGGTGTCAATATCCGAATGCAAATACCGCACTTTAACTCCCGCATCGGCCAGATAGTCGGTAAGGTCTTCGGACATGCGCTTGGTTAAAGTAGTGATCAGTACGCGCTCGTTCTTTGCAACCCGTTTGTTGATCTCAGACAAAACATCGTCAACTTGAGTTGCAACAGGGCGAATTTCTATCTCGGGATCCACCAAACCAGTAGGTCGCACCACTTGGTCAATGGTGTGGGGGTTTTGCTCAATTTCATAAGCACCTGGCGTGGCTGAAACGAAGACCGTTTGCGGCATCATGGCACGGAACTCTTCAAACTTTAGGGGGCGATTATCCATGGCCGATGGCAATCTAAAACCGTACTCAACGAGCGTTTCTTTGCGCGAGCGATCCCCTTTGTACATGGCACCAAGCTGTGGTACCAATACGTGGCTTTCATCTAAAACCATAATACCGTTAGACGGTAAATAATTAATTAAAGTCGGCGGTGGTTCGCCCGGCGCTGCGCCCGATAAGTAACGCGAATAATTCTCGATACCGTTACAGTAGCCCAGCTCCTGCATCATTTCTAAATCGAACAAGGTACGTTGTTCCAGTCGTTGTGCTTCAACCAATTTATTCAGCGAGCGTAATTGCTCTAGACGCTCCCGTAATTCAATACGAATTTGCTCACAGGCTTCGATTACCCTTACTTTAGGCGTAACGTAATGTGATTTAGGAAACACCGTAACACGCTTCAGATCTTCCTCAACCACCCCTGTTAAGGGATCAAACCGCGACAACTTATCAACATCATCACCGAACAGCTCCACGCGAATCGCATAGCGCTCGGACTCGGCTGGGTAGATATCGATCACATCCCCCCGCACGCGAAACGTGGCTCGCTTAAGCTCCAGATCGTTGCGGGTGTACTGCAATTCAGCCAAGCGTTTTAAGATGGCGCGCTGGTCCATAATATCGCCAACGCTTATATGCAAGATCATCTCGTGATAAGCCTGCGGATCACCTAGACCATAAATAGCCGACACCGTTGCCACAATAATCACGTCTTCGCGCTCGATTAAGGCCTTCGTAGCAGACAAACGCATCTGGTCGATGTGTTCGTTAATTGACGCATCCTTTTCAATAAATGTGTCCGAGCTGGGTACGTACGCCTCGGGCTGGTAATAATCGTAGTACGATACAAAGTATTCAACGGCGTTGTGCGGAAAAAAGTCCCGCATCTCGGAGTATAGCTGTGCCGCGAGCGTCTTGTTCGGAGCCATGATAATGGTCGGTCTTTGCAATCTCTGGATCACATTAGCCATGGTAAAGGTTTTACCAGAACCCGTTACGCCCAGCAGAGTTTGAAACGCTTCGCCGTCGCGAAAACCGTCGAGTAACGCTTTAATAGCCTGCGGTTGATCGCCCGCCGGCTCGTAGTCACTCACTAACTGGAACTCTCGTTTCATACTAAGACGCTTTGTTGGAATAGATGTGGAAAACTGTGCGCGTGAAACAAACCGCGCGCGCGAAGATTGACGATGGCAGAGTATAGGCGCCCTCTGTCAAAGCCCAGTTTAAACCAGAGCTCAAACCAGAGTTCAAGCCACCCTTTAATCAATAACTCAACGCACAAATTTTAGCGTTGACGCCCGCCAGACCAATCCACTATTGTCGGCAACTCTACTGAACGCTTCAAGGATGAATCGTCTTGGACTGCTTTATTGTATTGCGCCTGAACCATACCACGCCCCGGCCCCGAGGGTTTTCGATGCTCGAATTAATGTTGGCCGTCGCCATTCTCGGCATTGTCGCAACGCTCGGCATGCCCAACTTGAGCCAGACTGTGCAAAATGCACATGTGCGCGCCAATGCGACCTCGCTGCATTCTTACTTAGCCTTCGCCCGACGCTATGCTTTGACCCACCACGTTAACGTACAATTGTGCCAACGTCCTAAGTCGGGGGCTCTGGGCTGTGAAGCCAATTTCGCCGCGGGCCGAGCTTGGGATACGGGCTGGATTGTATTTGTGGACACCGACCGCGACAACACAGTGCACAGCGACGAGATCATTAAGATCATGCCCCCGCTGACCCAAGCCCATATTCGCTTCAACCAACGTGGCCGCCTACGTTTTTTTGCCGACGGCAGTGCTCGCAGTGCCGGATTTTACATTTGCTCGCCGAGTGCAAAGACCGAACGCTATGTGTCGATCTTGCATTCCGGTCGCGTGCGGATCACCGACACCTTGTCAGAGCAGCAACGCGCGCTCTGCAAAAGTTCGTGATTGCCAAAAAACTGCTAAAATTTCTTGACCCCAGTAGGCTGAATAAGTACGATGCGCGTCTGCTGGAAACTGATCCCCGATAGCTCAGTTGGTAGAGCAAATGACTGTTAATCATTGGGTCACTGGTTCGAGTCCAGTTCGGGGAGCCAGCGGGTTGATAATAACGTGACTCCAAACCCAAATAGGGATAGGTGTTGGCAAAGGTCATAAATTATAGCCAGCAGTTATAGCCACCAGTTATAGACAGAACGTCTGCGTTTACATCCTAGCGCTATCATCTACACGCTAGCGCTATCATCTACACGCTAGCGCTATCATCTACACGCTAGCGCTATCATCTACACGCTAGCGCTATCAAAGGGCAGAGTTACCTCACCGTGTTGGATGAAACAACACCGCGCCCCTTAAAATCCCCTCCCCGCCCTGAAGGGCGAGGTGTCCACACTGTCTAATCAAGCGATAAGGCTAGCATTTAACAGTGTTGCGTTTACAGCTCAGTGCGAGCGACACAACGTCCTATTCAAAGCGCGGCGCAACCGGCACCATTACATGAACCATGGGTGTGTCTGCCCACATCACGTAGGGTCCTGCCGCGTCTGGGGTAGTCGGCAGGTCCTTGGCCATCGAGGCAGGCATTAATAGCATCAAGTGGGGACCTTCCTGAACCCACGCTCCGCCATGATGCGGGTTGGTAGCGCTAGGGTCATCATTATTAACAAGCGCATCCCCCTGAAGCATGTATGAAATGCCGATAACATCGGTAGAAAATGGAGTCCCTTCTTCAGCAGCCTTCATCCATGCCATCCAAACTTTATCATTGCACATAGGATGTTTATCGCCAGGAATGAGACCCACGCCTGGAAAGCAAATCCAACCGTTTGTCCCTTGGCGCAGCACAGTCCCATCTACATCCATAATAGTGGCCTCATCTGATACCGATGGTGGTGCTGCCGAGGCTGCTCTTGCGATTTTGATGGCGGCAGTTTCCTCTTGTGCTTGAATCGCTGAGCTAGTAGAGAGAAGCATTAACAATGATACGACGGCTGAGATTACGCCAGGTCTTTTGCAGGTAATATTCATGATGAAAGACTCTTGTTGATTAGAGGAGTAATCACAAAGCACTCTTGGTTGCGCAAGTCAAGCCACTAATGATCGAAAATAAAAAGCAGCCGAACTTACTCAGCACAATGCAATCATTAGCCATTCGTATCTCCACAAAAATTAAACCCACGTTAGATAGCCTATTTCCCTGCTTGGCCCGCTTTTGTTTAGAGCATCGATTTGCTATTTTAGTGCCCGTGTGGACAGTATCAGCAAAAGGCGAACACGCCCTTTGCATTGGAGTTTTGTTCATCCGACTGGCGTTGATGCACAGCGATGACATTTTTGGGGATCCCCCATAAAACATGAAGCCGTATACCTCCCCCCCCCCACGGTTGGTTTCATGTGCCTTAGAGGGTTGAGACAATCTCTTTGGCAATTGATGTTAAGTTGTGGCGGAGCCAGCCGGATGAGCATTCCGCGCTTAGCTTAGTTACAAGCCGTGCGATGTCGGCTCTTCAGTCTCTACCGGCCCTCCCTACCCTAGCTCCCCCTCGTTAATCTAGACGAATAGTCACTTGCAACTGCATTTCTACGTTACTCGCGATATAGTTCGGCCTAACTTAACGGCTCTAAACATTGCATCGCTATGGCGCTTTATTCTTCTATGTTGCTTTCTCCTTCTCCGCTTCTAGACTCAGGGGAGCTTTACTAAATGGACGCGCTTTCAGCTCTGCATAATCGTGTATCGGTCAATCTGTTAGAAGCGCCAGGGCCAAGCTCAGCGCAAATTGACGATATCGTGCGTGCCGGCTTGCGCGCGTGTGATCATCGTAACTTACGTCCGTGGACGTATTTATTAATCGAAGGCAATGCGCGGCTCGCACTCGGCAAGCTGATGGTAGAGGTGATGGAACAACAACGCGGCGAACTGTTGAATTTGGAGTTGCGCGGACAAATCGAACGCAAACCGCTACGAGCACCCACCATTATAGCCGTCGCTGCGCACATTCAAGCTAACGACAAAGTACCCGAAATTGAGCAGATTATGTCAGCCGCGGCGAGTGCACAAATGATGATGACGGCCGCGCATGTTTTAGGGGTTGGCGCAATCTGGCGCAGCGGCTCCATTATGTTTGAGCGCGCCATGCTCGAAGGACTAGGGCTGAGCGAGCAGCACCGTATGATCGGCTTTTTATACTTAGGTAAGCCTAAAGTCTGTAAGCTCGTACCCGAACTAAACCCCAACGACTTTCTCAGCCGCTGGCAAGGTTAAAGTCGCGCAGTTAAAACTGACTCTCGGGAGTCGTTACGCGCAGACCGTCCATGGCGTCAGACACTTTAACTTGGCAAGACAAACGTGAGTTAGGTCGCACGTCTTCAGCCACTTCAAGCATTTCGGCTTCTAATTCGGCCGGTCCACCCACAACATCGACCCAGGCAGGATCAATATAGACGTGGCACGTCGCGCAGGCACACGCTCCGCCACAATCAGCGTCAATGCCAGGAATGTCGCTATTCGTGGCCGCTTCCATCAAGCTGTCGCCATTCGTCGCGTCTACTTCTCGTTCCACGCCTAGGTAATCAATGAATATTACTTGTGCCATATCAAACACCGCTCGGTTACATTGCTCGCAAATTAAATCAGCGCGGAGTCTACTGCATAGCGGTTTATATGACAATTATGGATTGTGGTTCCGAGTAGCGCACCGCGCCGAAACTAGCCAAACTCAGGCGAAACTTGCTGATTTAATGAACATTACGCGACTTGCTACGCAGCTCCGGCAAAGCATGGTCTTGGCACTCGAGATAAGCCGCCACTACATGCACCACCCCCTGTTGATGCTCCAATCGTCCTTTCACCAACAATATATTGCCCGTTAATACCGCGTGTCTAAAACGCTCCTGAATGGCTTGCCATAGCACTACATTAATATTGCCCGTCTCGTCTTCCAACGTCATAAACATAACCCCGCTGGCAGTGTCAGGGCGTTGCCGCCCGGTGACCACACCCGCCACTTCAATCATACTGTTGTTGCGTCGCGACAGTAACTGCTGAGCCGGTACGCAACGGATGAACGGCTTAGTAGCGCGCAACAATTGCATGGGATGATACTTTAGCGACACCCCTCGGGCATGTTGGTAATCGGCGTTTAACGTTTCAAGCGCATCAAGTTCGTGAATAAATTCTGCAGGGCTCGGTATTTGTGTATTCAAACCATCATCGCACTGCAAAGCATGCCAATAAGCACGGCGTCGATTACTCTCAAACGCATGAAACGCATCAGCATTGATTAACTTAACCAACTCATCGGCCTGCAACAGCTTGCGTTGACGTACATCATTCACGCTGCGAAACGGCTCTACGCGCCGAGACTCGATTACCGCTTGGGCCGAATCTTGCCAGACCCCTTTTACTAGACATAAACCCAACCGTAATGCCGGCGTAGCAGGCTCGGCCGAGCCCGAGCCAGAGAACGCATACGTCCTATACGCCACAGGCTCTATGCGGTGTTCCCAAACACTGCGGTTAATGCACACGGGCAACACCACTATATTGTGTCGACGCGCATCTTGTATGAGTTGCGACGGCGAGTAAAAACCCATGGGCTGACTGTTTAAAATTCCGGCATAAAATGCGGTTGGGTGATACAGCTTTAGCCACGACGAAAGGTACACCAAGAGCGCAAAACTGGCCGAGTGCGATTCAGGAAAACCATAACTTCCAAATCCTTTTATTTGCTCAAACATGCGCTCGGCAAAATCCCGCGCATGGCCACGCTGCAACATGCCCTCTAGGAGTTTGTGGCGAAATGCTTCTAGGCTTCCATCTTTTCCCCAACTGGTCATAGCGCGTCGCAACTGATCGGCCTCGCCGCCACTAAACCCAGCCGCCACCATGGTTAACTTAATCACCTGTTCCTGAAAAATTGGGACACCTAGCGTACGCTCTAGCACCGCTTTAATCTCTTCGTTGGCGTACTCGACTAGTTCCTCTCCGTTGCGCCGCTTAAGAAAAGGATGCACCATGTCACCTTGAATCGGGCCTGGTCTGACAATCGCGACTTCGATCACTAGGTCGTAAAAACACCGTGGTTTAAGACGCGGCAACATCGACATCTGTGCGCGTGACTCAACTTGAAACACGCCGATACTGTCGCCGGCACACAACATATCGTAAACCAAAGGATCTTCGCGCGGGATATCTTGAACGCGCAACACCTGCCCAGAATACTCACTGACCATCTGCAGCGTTCGAGAGATCGCGCTCAACATTCCCAAACCCAAAACATCCACTTTGAGCAAACCTAATATTTCAATATCGTATTTATCCCATTGAATAATGGTTCGATCAGGCATCGCCGCATTCTCAATAGGTACTAAGGTGCTGGTTTGACTTTCGGTAATTAAAAACCCACCCACATGTTGCGATAGGTGTCGGGGAGTGCCCAGAATTTGCTTAACTAATGAAAAAAAGTAGCGATTAATATTGCTATTAAGATCGAGTTGGCGCTTCTGCATTTGTGCACTGAGCGTTTCAATGTTGTCCCACCACGCCATAGATTGATTGAGCTCTTCAATAAAATTACCGGGCAGGCCTAAGGCTTTACCGACATCTCGAATAGCACTTTTACGACGATACGTAATTACGGTTGCCGTCAGGGCGGTACGTCGCCGCGTATATTTTTGATAGATGTATTGAATGACCTCTTCGCGACGGTGGCTTTCAAAGTCCACATCAATGTCGGGCGGTTCGTTACGCTCTTTCGAGATAAAGCGCTCAAACAAAAGCTCGTTTACACCGGGGTCCACTTCGGTAATGAATAAGCAGTAACACACCGCTGAATTGGCGGCCGAGCCACGACCCTGACACAAAATACCCTGTGTACGGGCAAACGCCACAATGTCGTATACCGTTAAAAAGTAGTACTCATAGTGCAACGCTCGAATAATGCGTAACTCAGCTTTGATGGCGCGCACTACCTTCGCAGGCACGTTGCTTGATCGTTTATGCGGTATTGTTTGAACACGTTGACTGGCCGTATCAGCCCAACGCTTACGCGCTCCACTAAAACACAATTTGCGTAAGTGTGTGGTGGCACTCATGCCCTCAGGAACGAGTTCATGTGGGTACTCATAGCGTAGCTCCTGCATACTAAAATGGCACAACTCGGCAATGCGTAGCGATTCTTCTAGTAAAGCCTGTGGGTACACACGCTCTAACACTTTATACGGCTTAAGATAACGCTCAGCGTTGCTATAGCAACGTAGCTGCAATTGCGCAACCGTGGTGCGCAAACGAATCGCCGTAACCGTGTCTTGCAGAGGTTTGCGCGACTTGCAATGCATGTGTACATCGTTGCACGCCACCATATTGATGCCCAACGTTTCGCTTAAGCTATTGCGATACAGATACCGCGCTTGGTCATCACTATTCCAAAACAGTTCAACGCCTAACCATAAGCGCCCATTAAACCACTGCGCAAGTTGCCTACCATGCTCAAGATCGGCGGTCTGGTCATTGGGCAACCAGATGGCCAAGCAATGCTGTAAGCCAAAACGCAAGTCACGCATCTGCAACGCGTACTCGCCTTTTGGGCTACGCCGTCGACCGCGAGTAATCAAAGAGGATATTTCACTGTAGGCTACTCGAGTCGGCGCCAGCAATATGAGTTTTAGCGGGGCGGTTTCGCTTTGCAGAGTAAATTCGCTGCCGACAATTAACTTAATACCCGTCTCAACACTCGCTTGATAGGCTTTAACCACACCCGCAAACGAACATTCGTCAGTAATGGCGATTGCGGCATAACTTAATTCAGCAGCACGATAGACCAGTTCAGCCGGGCTCGAAGCGCCGGTTAAAAACGTGTAGTGCGACTTGGTGTGCAATTCGGCAAACATGGCTAATTTGTAGGGCGAGTGAGGCTCAAGCAAACGCCCCATGCATAAACCACTGTTGCTGTGTACGTTCAAAGTAGACCCACAGCAAACGCCCACTTACTTGTCGGGCAATATAGTAATCACGACTGCACAACTGCGACCACCAGTGGCTGCTCACTCGATTCGGGCCATGGATAAAGACTAAAGGGCCATCACACGATGGGCGACCATCCGCTAATTTTACCAAGCGACGCGGATGCTCTAATAACCACAACGGCTCGGTTAAATCCTGCTGCGAGACGTTCTCTGCAGCTAAGTTCTTAGCATTTTGCGGTGCGGGTTTAGTTGCGGATGTAGTTGCCATTGCAACCCACTGACTAGCCAACTCAGGTAGGTGCTCAGCTTGCGCGGTGATTTGCCGAACAGCGCCTGTACCTAAGCGACTATTCAGGCGGTCGATTAAACGGTTGAAGTTTGCCTGATCTGGTCGCGGATCAAATAGATCGTCATGCCACATAGAACGCGCATAGAGCTCCTCGCTACTGAGCTCTATGCGCGAAAACTCCCATTCTAGTGCGCTGCTAGCAAACTTTAGGTCGGTTAACTCTTGCGCCATTGCTAGGTCCAGCTTAGGGCTGCTTAACTTAACCTCTATGGTTTTCAAGAGGCGATTATTCTCATGATAAAACCGCCAAATAAAACCACGGCACAGCAATTGTCGAGCCTGCACGAAAGTCAATAAGTCCTGCAACAAACGGCTTACCTGTTGCTCAATCCACAGTCGGTTACGAATGGGCTCAGCAAAATCAACACTGGCCGCAAAGGTCTCGGCTGGGGTTGTGCAGATCTGTGGGTCGGCCGTGTGCCCGACCAACTGATCTAAATAATGCAGGGTATCCTGCCCAAAACGCTCGCCAAGTTCAGGCCTAGGAATAGCCAGAATATCTCCCACCGTAACAAAACCACAATGCTGTAACTGCTTAATGGTTTTCGCATGCAAATCTAAATCAGCCAAATAAACGTGCTTTAACAACGCTTGGCTAGGTTCAATCTGCCACGCTTGCTGATACCCATAACTGAGCACATAAGCCGCTTTAGGGGTAGCCGCGACCGCGCTGCAAACGTCTATATGCATGCGCTCTAGATCCGTACTGATCAGATGGTGTAAGTGCTTTAGCCCGCGAAAAAGCGACAGGCTGCGCCCCACCTCCAACAGCAAAGTATGCTCGTCGTAAATGCTTACATGAGAGGTGAATCGATAGGCCCATTCACACAGAGCTGTTAGCTTGAGCGCTTCTTGCTCGCATTGTCGCTCTATCAGTACGGCAGTAGGATTAAGCATAAGCGTGTGACCAATGCTGTAACCAACTCGCGCACCCAAGTCTTCAGCCGTTTGATTACACTGTAAAACTTGATGGTCTTGCGTGAGCACCGTATTGCTGTGATCGCTGTAGCGTACATCCACCGCGTTCAAGGGTAGATAAGCAAACCGCAAACAAAGCCATGCCGTCTGTGGTGTTTTAGGCGCTGTCGCGGGAGTAACCGCAAGATCTCTGTCTGGCGTACGTAAAGCAATCGTCATATTCAACTCACGTGCTTAAACGGTACTAGATTCGTATTCTTTTGCTCGGTACTGCTACTGCCACATTTAAGTTGGTGAGTGGCTTTAGCCAAAATACGCAATGGTCGAGGCTGTGTACTGTATGCCCGGTTGCTGTGTGGTAGATGCTGCACAGGCAGGCGTTGCCAGTCAGTATAGTGCGGCGGTAAAGACACAGAACACTCTTGTCCTGCCCAACCTTGTGGTTGTTTTACTATGTGCAAATGCAGCTGGCTGTCTTCTTTGGTACGCAAGTGCATACGTAAGCTCGCGGCCGATGTTTGTTGAAGTTGTTCGCCATGCCTAAACAGCACATGCCACACTTGCGCTTTTTCGGCCGCTAATTGCAAACGGCGGGTATCGCGCTGGGTAAGATTGTGCCGCCCCGTCCACGTGAAGACCGCCGCACAAGTATCGGATAACAAAGCTTGTTCAGCCGCCCATAACGTGTCGGCAAGCGAACGCGTTTGTACCACTACAATTTGTGCAATGGGTAGACCCAGCTTTAATAAAGCTGGTGCATAGGGCTGGTGAGGTGGCGCAATCCATAAACAATAAGGCGTGGGCAAGCCTGTGGACGTGTGCACTGATGAACGAGCATGTGCGGGATCTGGCCCCGCATAGCCAGTTGACAGTAAGGACTGTAATGCAGGCATCAGTAAGCGTAACTCGCCAATCCCTACATCACTCAGGCCAAGCTCTGTGGTTGCCCCAAGCGGCCAGCCACCTAAGGCGATAGCGGCATTAAGTTCAGCAAAGCCAGTATCGATTACACCATGGCGATGACGTAACAAGTCTCGCGAACGCCAAACATGTTGCGATAACAACTCTTGCAGTTCTGCAGGCGTTTGCTGATTTGCTTGTACGGCAAGCCCCGCTTGCTCAACAGTGATCGCCTGAGCTGGCGCTTTTGTTACGCTGTAACAACCCGCTTGTTCTTGAGCTAACTCGTCAATGCCGGCAAAGAGATCGCCATGCGCATCGCAAGCCGTTACGCGGCGCGGCTTGCGATGCGCTTTTGCAGGAGCTTGGTTGACGTTATAAGTGCGCTTAGATGACATGCGCTTAGCTTATTTGAATAACGTACAGTTTTCAATAAATACTGTTTTAATATACAGTTTTTTATGTAACGTTAACACAAATACAGGCTAGGCAGACGACTATCAAGCAAACGGGTACAATAGCCGCCCAGCAGGTGGCGACCCGTATCGCTAAGGTGCTCATTAGGCTAAAAGCTTAAGCACTGCAACACTTGCTAGCAAAGGGTTTTACACCTGCTTTACCTCGTAACATTCATCCGCTAACACCAAATCGAGAAAACACTGTGCTGACATCATTTCAGGAACTACGCGTATGGCTATCGAGCCAGATTCTAGGTCAAACAAAGCTCGTAGACCGCTTATTAATTGCACTCTTAGCCGACGGTCATCTGTTGGTAGAGGGCGCACCAGGACTGGCTAAAACCAAAGCGATCAAAAGCCTTTCAGAAGGCCTTCAAGGCAGTTTTCAACGCATACAATTCACCCCTGACTTACTGCCTTCCGACATTACCGGCACCGAAATATTCCGACCCGAAACGGGCGAATTCACATTTCAAGAAGGGCCTATTTTCAACAACTTAGTACTTGCAGACGAGATCAATCGTGCACCAGCCAAAGTGCAATCGGCGTTGCTTGAAGGGATGTCAGAGCGCCAAGTATCGGTAGGCCGTAACACGATGGCATTGCCGCGCTTATTTTTGGTAATGGCGACGCAAAATCCCATCGAACAAGAAGGCACGTACCCACTGCCTGAAGCACAACTAGACCGCTTTTTAATGCATGTAAAAATCGACTACCCAGACAGCAGTGCTGAGCGGGACATTCTGGCGTTAGCGCGCGGTGAAGCCCTCGCACAAAGTACGCCTAAACCGCCCAGCACCCTTGCGCAAGAACAATTATTTGCGGCGCGCGCAGCGGTCATGAATCTGTATATGGCCGAGACCATGGATGAGTACCTCGTGCAGCTAGTACTCGCCACGCGCACACCGCAGCATTACGGTGACGACCTGGCTGCGTGGCTAGAATATGGGGCTAGCCCGCGTGCCACTATCGCGTTAGACCGTTGCGCCCGCGCCCATGCATGGTTGCACGGCCGTGACTATGTTTCGCCAGACGATCTGCACGCTATTGCGCATGACTGTTTGCGGCATCGCCTTATTTTAAGCTACGAGGCTGAAGCCGATGGCATAACCACCGATAAAGTAATCGATACACTTTTAGCGCGCGTACCCGTGGCGTAAGCCGCGCATTAAACTCGCACAACAATTTAGCCGCCATGCCGAATTCAACCCCCATCGCCTTGGAGCAACTACAACAAGCTGGCATCGTAACCGAGCTATCGAGCCTGTTGAACGCACGCCACTGGGCGAGTCGTCTCACCCTGTTTGGGCGTCACCTTGCGCGTAATCAGTTGTTAGGCAATGTTCGCTCAAATTTTCGCGGGCGAGGAATGGAATTTGAAGAAGTCCGCCGGTATCAACCAGGCGACGACATACGCAATATCGACTGGAAAGTAACCGCGCGCGCCGACGGCACGTACACCAAGCTCTTTAGGGAAGAACGCGAACGTCCTTGTCATTTAGTGGTGGATCAGCGCACCAATATGTTTTTTGGCTCAACCGGCTTATTCAAATCAGTGCTCGCAGCGCACATCGCGAGCGGTATTGCATGGGCCGCGCTAGCCGGCGGTGATCGCGTTGGAGGACAAGTGCTATCGAATCAGGGTCATACCGACTCTCGGGGCAAACGCAGCAAACAAGCGGTACTACGTTTTTTGCATGCTCTACAGGATGCAAATCAGGCGCTAGTGCAACCCAACGTTAGCAACGACACCGAACCCTTAACGAATGTGGCTAGACCTTTGAACCTGCATCAAGGTTTAGAGGAATGTCAACGTTTGATTCGCCCTGGCACGGCACTTTATATCGTAAGCGACTTAAGCGATTTTGATGGGCAATGCGCCAAAGCGCTCGCCACTTTAAGCAAATCGTGTGACGTGTCGGTCTTACAAATTATGGATCCGTTTGAACAAGAATTGCCCGTGCGTGGCGTGTTAGCCGCAAGTGACGGCAAGCAACACGCGCGTATTCGCTTCTCGAGCGATCTAGTGAGTCGCTATCAATACGAAAGAAGCCAACACCAGCTTCAGATCAATACGGCCATAAAACGCGCTAAAGCGTTTTATACAATTTTGTCGACCAACGAAGATGCGCGCAAACATTTGCTACGCATTTACAGCACACGTTAACTAATGCACCCACACTCAGTTGATACCATCGTCGTCGGTGAATAGCCATGTCTAGCGCGCTAAATCCAGCCGTTACCAATCCGCAGTTAATCGAGCAATTGCGCGCGCACTTGCGCGACGTCCATCTGCCGGAGCCCATCGGTTGGTGGCCTCCTGCGCCTGGCTGGTGGTTGGTGGCCGTGCTCGCGCTACTCGGGGTAGTAGTGCTCGTTTATTGGTTAATGCGATGGTGGCGGATTCGGCGCTATCGACACGCTCTGGTGGCGCAACTCGATGACTATTATGCGCATTGGCAAAGCGCTCGGAGCACCAGTCAATTTTGCCAAAACGCGAACACACTATTAAAACGCTGCATGGCGCAGTTAATGCTCGAATCAAGATCTAGCGGAGCCGCTCTTCGTTATACCCCCTCAATTCTCGCAGCTACGGGCGAAACATGGTTGAGTGCGCTCGAAGCGCGCTATCGCGCTCTTAGCGCCAACACGCGCGTGGCTTTGAGCGACTATGCTTATCAACCCGAGCTACGCATTCGTGAGCAAGTAGATGTACCTAGGTTGTATGCCGAACTACGCCAATGGCTATTGCACCACAAACTACATGGCGTAAATACACCGCCAGATCGGTGTAACGAATTGCATGAGTCAAACGTTGAGGCACGGGCATGATTGACTTGCAGTGGCCCTATGCGCTCGCCCTAATTCCGTTGCCGTGGCTGTTGCGCAGCTTATTAGCCAGCGTAGACGTTGCCAGCGGTGCCGTAAAACTGCCCTTTTTTAACCGTGTGCAAACTCTGCAGAACAGCGCTGATCAGAAAGCCGCTACACCGCGGCTAGGCGCTCTATGGCTCTGGCTTACCTGGTTCGCTTTAGTGCTTGCGATCGCTCGCCCCGTGTGGATCGGCGAGGCCGTTTTAGTGCCTTTGGATAAACGCGACATGATGCTAGCTGTTGATATTTCAGGATCAATGCAAGAAGAAGACATGCTCGTGGGGCAACGCTACGAAAGTCGTATTGTGGCGGTGAAATCAGTAGTCAGTGACTTTGTAAAGAACCGCCAAGCGGATCGGTTGGGGCTCATCTTGTTTGGCGAACGCGCTTACCTGCAAACCCCGCTTACATTCGACCGCACGACGGTTGAACAACAATTACGCGGCGCGCAAGTCGGTTTTGCTGGCAATGCAACGGCCATTGGTGACGCCATTGGCATCGCGATAAAACGGCTACGTGATCGCCCCGCCGAGAGCCGTGTACTCATTCTATTAACAGATGGAGCCACCACGGCGGGCACAGACCCCCTAGAGGCCGCCAAGATTGCCGCACAAGCGGGTATTCGAATTCACACAATTGGCATTGGAGCAAGCAGCATGAATACCCGAGATTTTTTCGGGCGGGAGCGACAAATAAATCCGAGCGCCGATCTGGATGAGGATACGTTAAACAAAATTGCGCAGCGTACTGGCGGAAAATATTTTAGAGCCGAAAATCCCGCTGATTTACGCGCCGTTTATCGCACACTCGATGAACTTGAACCCACCCCACAGGAGCAGTTTTTTCGACCCACGACCAGTCTGTTGCATTGGCCACTGATGGGCGGTTTACTTACACTGAGCCTGCTGGTGTTGACTATGGTGGGCGTGCGCAAACATGGATAAATTAAACCTTCTATGAATATCGGCGATTTACATTTTATACGTCCTATCTTGCTCGTCTTAGCACCGCTAGGGATCGTGCTTGGGTGGTGGTGGCAACGAAGACAAGATCAATCAGATTGGGGTCGCTATCTGCCAACGGAGGTGCTTGCCGTGTTACGCGTATCAGGGCCAACAGTCAGCCGTCGGTTGCCCTTATTGTTCGCGATTATTTGGTGTTTAGTATGCCTTGCCGCGGCGGGGCCCAGTTGGATAACCACCGCCGTCCCTACCGTGCAGAATGAACGCGCACTCGTGATCGTTCTCGATCTTTCGCCATCCATGCTGGCCGAGGATCTAAAACCGAATCGGCTAAGCCGTGCCAAGTTAAAGATTGTAGACGCCTTGCGCCTTCGCAAAGATGGGCCAGTGGCGCTTGTAGCCTATGCGGGTGATGCTCATATGGTAAGCCCTTTAACGGACGACCCGCAAACCTTAGAAGCATTACTTCCGGCCTTGAACCCCAGCACTATGCCCGTGGCGGGTAGTAATGTTGAAGCGGCGGTGGAGCTGGGCGTACAGCTATTGGATGCGGCGAGCGCGACGTCTGGTTCGCTGCTACTAGTAACAGATGGGGTCTCGGAACAAGCTGTTGATGCCGTGTTAGCAGTCGCCGACGGCCGTTCGATCTCGATCTTAGGGGTGGGCACCGACACGGCTACACCGATACCCTCAGGCGCGGGCGGCTTCTTAAAAAATGGCAACGGTGAAATTGTCTTAGTAGAGCTCGATGCGCAGACTCTTAAAGGCATTAGCCGAGCGACGGGAGGACACTATGCAGGCTTAAGCGCAACGCAAGCAGATGTGACCGCACTGATCCGCAGCGATGCTGTAGGCAAGCTTGGGCAGACGGATCAATCGAATGAACCCGGGAATAAGCAATGGCTAGACATGGGTTTTGTAATCGCCCTACTGGCCGCGTCGCTCTTATTACTATTGTTTCGTCGCGGATTAATCTATGCAGTCGTAGCCACCTTGCTCGTGCCGTTAGACAGCAGTGCGAGAGAGGCTCAATCTGGCTGGTCGTCGCTTTGGCGAACCTCCGACCAATACGCACAACAACTCTACGAGCAGGGCAAATTTACTGAGGCTGCTGAACAGTTTTCAGACCCCGAATGGGCCGCCATAGCGCAGTACAAAGCGCAACAATATGCGACTGCAGCGCAAGGCTTCAGCGAGACGGTCGACGCGACTGATGCCACCTTATACAACCAAGGCAATGCCCACGCCTTGGCGGGTAATCTACCCGCCGCTATTGAAAGCTATAAGGCCGCGCTGGCAAAAAGCCCCGCTCACGAAGATGCCGCGTTCAATAAAGCATTAGTAGAAGAGCTACTCAAACAGCAAGAGCAACAGCAGGATCAGC
>CAYOXK010000022.1:10629-12888 GCA_964407915.1 uncultured Gammaproteobacteria bacterium | reverse complement strand
AAGATCAGCAAGATCAGCAAGATCAGCAAGATCAGCAAGATCAGCAAGATCAGCAAGATCAGCAGGAGCAGCCCCCGAGCGAGAGTCTGGTTGAAACAGAGGCAACGGAGTCTAATTTAGACGAGCAAGGGGAACGTTGGTTGCGGGGAATCCCTGATGACCCAGGTGGCTTTCTGCGCCGTAAATTTGAATATGAGCATCAACAAAGACAGCAACAACGTAATGGCCAACCTAAACCGCTTTCAGACAATGCCGAAGACCGCTATTAATTCCGTCGCCACGCCGGCACCTAACCTGTCTACTCATGACAAATTATTGCGCGTAGCACGGCGCTTTATTTCTCGTCTAGTGCCACGTTTAGGCGTGCTATCAACGGCGCTTTTTCTGATAGGTATACTGTGTACGGCAGCCCACGCGGCCACGCTTACCAGCGTGGTCAATCGAAAGGAGGTAGGGCTTAACGAGTCATTCATGCTATTGCTCAGTATCGATGAACAGGTGCCCAGCTCGGCATTGGATTTAAGTCCACTGCGCCAGGATTTTGAAATTTTAGGGATGAGTCCTAATTCCAGCAGCTCGGTATCAATCGTCAGTGGTCAAGCGCAACGTGAGTCCAGCACCAGTTGGCGTATCGCTTTGTCGCCGCGACGCCAGGGAGTACTCACCATTCCAGCATTGCAAGTGGCCGGAGCCACCAGCGAAGCGATTGCGATTACGGTGTCGGCGGCAGGGCAAGAAGCCCTAACGGCCGAGCTAACCGTGGACTCTGCAACGGTGCTACCTGAACAACAGATTCTCGTTACCATCACTTTATCAGCGGCCAGCAATGTGGGCGACTTGAGCGGCCCATCGCTGCAAATTGACAATGCCGATGTGATTGAGCTCGGCAATAATGGGCAACAAACTATGACTAATGGCATCGCTCGGCAAGAATTTACACTGCAATACGCGGTGTTTGCTCAAGAAGCTGGCACCCTTACGATTCCCAGCTTAACGTTTACTGGATCGGAAGGCGGCAGCGCAAGCATCTTTAGCAATCGAGGCCGTCAAGTAGTAGCGCGAACGCAAAGCCGCACGCTAGAGGTACAAGCAAATCCCAGTAATGCGCCAAAGCCATGGCTGGTGGCTGACGACATCTCGATCCAAACACAATGGTTAAGCGATGCGCAAGCCGCGCGCGTAGGCGAGCCACTCACACGTCGCATTAGTATTACGGCGTTAGGGCAACAAGCCGAAGCCATTGCGCCCTTGCTCAATGAGAGTAATGAAACAGCGTATCGCAGTTATCAAGACCAAGCCCAACTGCAGTCACTGAGCGAAGCCACTGGCATACGCGGCATTCGCAACGAATCAGAAGTCATTATTCCCAATCGTGCAGGAACCATAGTGTTGCCTGCGCAACAGCTGCGCTACTGGAACACGCGCACAAATCAAGTAAAAACGGTGACGTTAGAGGCCGAAACGCTCGAAGTGCTGCCCGCGGTCGCATCAAATCAGGAATCCAACAACAGCGATTCCGATGCAAATAATGCTGCGGCGACGAATCCGAATAAAGCAGCCAATAACGTACCGGGCCTCTTGCCACTTAGTGCACCAAATAGTGCTGTATGGATATGGCTAGTCGCCGCACTAACGGTATTGTGCGCGGTACAAACCGTCTACATCATTACCCTGCGCCGTGCCGCAACCAGCAAGAGTGATGCCGTAGCACCGGTTCGCTATAACGCCGTGGCCGAAGAGACGGCGTGGGCGGAACTAGACGCTCAACTAAAAGCCAAGCACTGGCAAGCCGCGAACTCAAAAAAGAACACATCGCACGTCGATCAAGCGCAATTCCAGGCGCTCAGAAAGGCCACGCTGCTCTGGGCGAGCACTTATTTTGCTCAACCCGTCAGTATCCATTCGCTGGCTCTGTTACTCGGGTCTGCTGGCGAGCAAGAGTTGCGTAAGCTCGATCAGCTAGCCTTCGCGCACGCACCCACTCAGTCACTAAAGCTCAAACAATTGTCTGCGGCACTAAGCCAACTCCGTAACGCTAAGCGAGCGAATCGTTCTATTCGACATCACTCGGCGCATCAACCTACGGCGCCCCTACCCAATCTTTATCCTAGCTAGCCCATTTCGGACAAATGCTCATCAAGTGAGCACTTGCGCTTGCTAACCCGAAGGTAATAAAAAAGGCCCAGCGTACAGTTACGCTGGGCCTTTTATTTGGTGCTCAGAGCGGGATTTGAACCCGCACGAGATTTTACTCTCACA
>CAYOXK010000022.1:0-10619 GCA_964407915.1 uncultured Gammaproteobacteria bacterium | reverse complement strand
TACCAATTCCACCACCTGAGCAAAAAACGGTCTATAAATTTACCAATACCACTTAATCTAATGCCTAGAACGTAACGCCCAAGATCAATGCTTAATTAGAAGCAGGCTCGTCTTCAGCCGCTTCGAGTTCGATGGTGGGTGTATCCGCCTCAGCGTCGATTTGAGGCAAGTCGCTCGCCTCTTCCGCGCTTGGTAGCTCAGTTTGCTCGCTTTCTAGCAGTGGCACCTCAGATACAGGCGCCGACTCTAATTCGAGCACCGACTGATCCACGACGCTGTTAGCTTCGTTGCGGTGTGCATAAAGATAGGCCAGCGCGAGGCAACTAAGGAAAAACACCGTGACCATAATCGAAGTCGTTCGGCTCAAAAAATTAGCTGAGCCGCGACTACCGAACATGCTCTGCGAGCCACCACCACCAAAGGCTGAACCCATGTCGCCTTTGCTTGTTTGCATTAATGCCAGCACAATGATTGCGAGTGATGAAAACACCGTAATCACAATCAATATTGTTGTTAAACCCATTTTTTAATCTCTCTAGATTGTCTCTAATTGCTTACTGCTGCGCCGCTTTGCAGATGGCTGCAAAACTCTTAACATCCAACGAAGCGCCACCGACTAAACCGCCATCAATATCCGCTTGTGCGAATAATTGCGCGGCATTATCAGGCTTAACGCTACCGCCGTATAAAATTCTAATCGAGCCGGCGACTACCGCACTCTTTTTGGCCAATGCGGCGCGTAAAAACTGATGTACGCTCTGCGCCTGCTCTGGACTAGCCGTCTCGCCCGTACCAATCGCCCAAACCGGCTCGTAAGCGAGGTCCGCGTGGGCAAAAGCCTCGATGCCAGCCGCGGCCACAACACTCATAAGCTGCTGCTCCACAATGTGCTCGGTTTGTCCTGCTTGGCGTTGTGCAAGTGTCTCGCCAACACACAATACCGGCCGAACTCCGGAGTTACTCTCGCCGTTCACGCACGCTATAAATTTAGCGGCCACTAGGTCGTTACTTTCGGTAAACAAAGCGCGACGCTCAGAATGCCCAACGAGTGCATAACGAACACCAAGATCCGTCAACATAGCGACCGAGGTCTCGCCCGTGTAAGCCCCTTGCGGATGTTCGCTTACCGTTTGTGCGCCAACCGATATCGACGAATTCAAACTATTTATCGCAGCGCTTACCACATCCAAATAAGGCATGGCTGGACACAGCAACACGTCATATTCGAGGGGCTGAGTAGCCGATTCTTGTAGCGCCTGTTGCAAATCGGCCACGTAGCCTTGCGCCATTGCGCGGCTGCCGTGCATCTTCCAATTGGCAGCGATTAATTTTCGTCGCATCACCCTGTTGCCTCTAAAATAAGGTCGCGAATATTACCACAGCAATTTATTGATAACTACATACTATTCGTTGAAAAGGGCGGGATTTACGGCACTGCTCATTGGTAATTTGCTAAGCGATTTGCGCACTCACACATACGGCTATTTCATCGCACGTGGCGGCCACCAAATCCTCATCTTCGCCCTCTACCATCACACGAATAACGGGCTCAGTTCCCGAAGGCCGCAGCAGTACTCGGCCACGCTCGGCCAACGTTACTTCGCCCTTCTGCACCGCCTGCTTAACTTCAGCGAGTTCGCATACTTGCCTCGCGTCCAGCCCCCGCGGCAATTTAACATTAATCATTTTTTGCGGGAACATGGTCATCTGCGCAGCGAGTTCATGCAGCGGTTTTTGCATAAACTGCAACTGCGTGAGCACTTGCAGTGCCGATACCAAGCCATCCCCCGTGGTGGTTTTATCCAAGCAAATAAGGTGGCCTGAAGACTCGCCGCCTAGAGTCCATCCGCGCTGTTGCAGTTCCTGTAAAACATAACGATCGCCCACCCGGGCTCGCACAAACTCTATACCCAGATCTTTGAGCGCTAGCTCCATACCCAGATTAGACATCAGCGTGCCAACCACGCCGCCTTTTAGGCGTCCCTGCTTATGCAAGCTGCTCGCAATGACAAATAACAACTGATCGCCGTCGACCACTCGACCATGCTGATCCACCATCATTACGCGGTCTGCATCGCCATCAAAGGCAATCCCCACATCACATTGTTTGTCGACAACCAACTGCTGCAAACCGTCGATGTGAGTGGACCCACATTCGGCGTTTATATTGTAGCCATCGGGCTGGTTATTGATTACTTCGATGTCGGCACCTAATTCATGAAAAACAGATGGTGCCGATTGATAGGCGGCGCCGTTAGCGCAGTCTAGGGCCACTCTGAGGCCGCGAAAATCCATACGCCTTGGGATGGTACCTTTACAAAACTCTACATAGCGACCCAACGCATCTGGCATGCGAAAGGCTTTACCGAGTTGTTCAGCGTTCACCACCACGAGCGGCTCTGTCATAAGCGCTTCAATTTCGTCTTGCAGTTGATCCGATAATTTAGTGCCTTGCGACGAGAAAAACTTAATCCCATTGTCTTGGAACTGATTATGCGATGCCGAAATGACCACGCCGGCTTTCGCGCGAGCTGTTTGTGTTAAATACGCGATAGCGGGGGTGGGCAGTGGCCCGAGCAGTTTTACATCCATACCCGCCGAGGCTAAACCCGCCTCCATGGCCGACTCCAGCAAATACCCAGACACGCGCGTGTCTTTGCCAATGAGCACTGACCCTTGGCCAAAATGCCGCTTAACCACTGTACCCAACGCCCAGCCAAGATGCACAATGGTGGCCGGGGTAATCGGCTCAACACCTACTAGACCGCGAATACCATCTGTACCAAAAAATGAACTCATTGTGTGTCTGCGATTAAAATAATTATTGTTGCGATGGCCTCATTCTAGTCGGCCTCAGTAATGCATGCTACTCAGCGCGTAATTTAGCAAAATTTAGCGTGCCGCGAACTGTACTGCCTCGACGCAGCGAATGGCCTCAACGGTGGCTTGCACATCGTGCACGCGCACTATCTTCGCGCCATTTAATACACTTTGCACCGCCAAGCCTAAACTGCCGTATAAGCGCTCGTGCACGTCTCGCCCGAGTATGGCACCGATCATTGATTTACGCGAAACCCCCACCAATAAAGCGCAACCGAGTTGTGCACGCATGTACGGCAAGGCACTCAGCAATTGCAAGTTGTGCTCTAAAGTTTTACCGAAACCGATGCCAGGGTCTACGCAAATATAGGCGCGTGCGATGCCTTGGGCTTCGCAATCACGGATGCGCATTTGCAAAAAAGCAATCACCTCATCAACTACGCTATGGTATTGAGGTTGTGCTTGCATAGTGGTGGGAGCACCCTGCATGTGCATCAAACAAACTGGCACCTGCACCGCGCAGGCTGTGCTGAGCGCATCACGGCCTTGCAGCGCAGTTACATCGTTAATAAATGAAGCCCCAGCGGCAACCGCTGCCTGCATAACCGGCGCTTTGGATGTATCGATTGAAATAGGCACAGGCGTACGAGCCCGCAAGCCCTCGATGACCGGAAGGACACGATCGAGCTCTTGCTCTACACCGACGGAATCGGCACCGGGGCGCGTTGATTCGCCACCCACATCGAGCATATCTGCTCCCTGTTCAACCAAGCGCAATCCATGCTCAATAGCGGCAGTCGCTTGCGCAAACAGACCACCGTCCGAAAAGGAATCGGGGGTGGTGTTTATTATGCCCATCACCGCTGCTTGAGAGCGCTCAAGCAGCGTGAGTACGGGGCTACTCGCCATTAACTAAACTAGCCTTCGCTGGCTGGATTATCCATTTGCGGTTTGATGTTAGCCGAACCCTTTTTGGCATCTTGGTCACCGTCTTTTTTGCTCTTTTTTGGCTTTGGCAAATCGCTCGGTGGCGTAGGCTCCTTGCCCTCCATGATCTCGGCAATCTGCGCAGAGTTGATGGTTTCCCACTCAATCAAGGCTTTCGCCATTACTTCAACTTTATCGCGGTTTTCGTCCAAGATTTTGCGAGCACGCGCATACTCTTCGCTAATAATTCTCGACACCTCGGCATCTACTTGGGTGGCGGTTTGCTCACTCAAATTTTTATTCGTGGCCATATCGCGACCTAAAAACACTTCGCTCTCGTTCTCGCCATACACCCGCGTTCCCAACAATTCGCTCATGCCCCAACGAGCCACCATGTTATGTGCCATTTTAGTGGCCACTTCAAAGTCGTTCGACGCACCCGTGGTCATTTGATTCATAAACAACTCTTCGGCGATACGTCCGCCCATCAGAACGGCAATACGCGCCAACAGGTAATCCTTGTTGTGACTGTAGCGATCTTCTTTGGGCAGTTGCATGGTAACACCTAGCGCACGCCCGCGCGGAATGATGGTTACTTTGTGTACGGGGTCGGTGAACTCATTGAGCACTTCGGCAACCACGGCATGGCCCGATTCATGGTACGCCGTATTGCGTCGCTCTTCTTCGGGCATAACAATAGAACGCCGCTCCACTCCCATCATCACCTTATCTTTGGCCATCTCGAAATCGTCCATTTCGACGAGCTTTTTATCGCCACGCGCTGCAAACAGAGCCGCTTCATTCACTAAGTTGGCCAAATCAGCACCCGAGAACCCAGGCGTACCGCGCGCAATAATGGCTGCATCAACCGTTTTGCCAATGGGCGTTTTACGCATATGCACTTTCAGAATTTGCTCACGTCCGCGAATATCTGGCAGCGGCACGTGTACCTGACGGTCGAATCGACCAGGACGCAACAGCGCTGGATCCAACACGTCTGGGCGGTTAGTGGCCGCGATGACTATTACGCCTTCCCCACCTTCAAACCCGTCCATTTCAACGAGTAACTGGTTTAGCGTTTGTTCGCGCTCGTCATGCCCACCGCCTAAGCCAGCGCCACGATGCCGCCCAACGGCATCGATCTCGTCGATGAAAATAATACAAGGGGCGCTCTTCTTAGCCTGTTCGAACATGTCACGCACGCGCGATGCCCCAACCCCAACAAACATCTCCACAAAGTCAGAGCCAGAGATAGAGAAAAAAGGCACGCGGGCTTCACCCGCGATGGCTTTTGCCAACAAAGTTTTACCCGTACCCGGGCTGCCGGTCATCAGCACTCCACTGGGCATCCGACCCCCGAGTTTTTGGAAGCGCGTTGGGTCGCGTAGGAACTCCACAATTTCCTGCACTTCTTCTTTAGATTCTTCAATACCGGCTACGTCTTCAAACGTGACTCGGTTGGTGTCTTGGTTAAGTAAGCGAGCGCGACTCTTACCAAAACTCATTGCACCACCGCGGCCACCACCCTGCATTTGCCGCATTAAGTAAATCCATACACCAATAAACAACAGTATAGGAATGGTGTTGATAAGGATGCTCATCCAAATTGAGCGGCCCTCAGCTCGCTTCACTTCAAACGATATGTTGCGCGCGATTAATGTGTCGATAAGTGCGGGGTCATAGGGCATAACCGCTTGATACTGCGTACCCGTACCCGGATCAGTGCCCGAAATTGTTTCGCTGCCCTGATCAATCACAATATTATTAACTGAGCCCTCGTCTGTGAGCTTTGCCATAAACTCAGAGTACTTAAGCTCCTTTACTTGGCTCTGAGTATTGGCGCCTCGGTCAGCAAGCATAGAGCCAACCATTAAGACCATTAACACCAAAATGATGACGTTGGTAAATTTATTCACAATCGATTCCTATGGGTTCTTCAGGTTAATCCTAAACTAATACCTATAACCGCGGGTACTTGGCTTATTCAGTTACTTATATTGTCGAATACTGCAAATGGTAAACAAGCGCAATGCTGTTACGCATTACTCAAACTCTGATTCGCGCGCTCTTTTGTTAAGTCTAACTAAAATCTATGCAAAAGACGTGCAGAGTGGACCTGTTTGACATCATCTTGCCAAAGTTTAACAGTGATCAGATAACTACAATGTCACGCACGGTATCGATTACCGCGCAAATAGATCCTCAGACAGTACGAGTGCCAATGCCCTTCACTCTAACTCTTGATTACAAGTTTGGCGGTAAATTGAGGATTTTCAAGCACCGAACGAGTATAAAGCTGGCATTCTTTGCATTGATATCCTTCATTGGGCTTGCAGTGGGTTAACTTGGGGTCTGGAAGCGCCAACATCTCTGCGGCCGGTTAGCGGCTGGGCACCTGTTTTTGTTTGGCCAGAAAATAAAATTCCCGACTGCCAGGGCGTGAGGCTGCAGGCTTGCGCACCACGCCGCTCTTAAAACGATTACGCACTTCACGGCGAAAGTAATGCGCCGCACTGCCTTCAAACAACTTAACTAAGAGATTGCCGCCAAGTTTCAAGCGCGCGTCACTAAACTGCAAAACGGCTTCGAGTAAGCCCTCAAATTGCGCCTCGTCGACACTGCGCACGCCGGTGATGTTAGGCGCCATGTCCGAGATAATCAGGTCAGCTTGCCGCCCTTCTAAGAGCTCATCCACTTGCGCCAAAATCTGCGGGTCCTCAAAATCGCCTTGTAAAAAATGCACTAGGTCGAGGTTGTCCATAGGCAGTAGGTCAATGGCAATCGTCGTACAAGTGCGTCCGTGTTTGCGCGCAATATATTGCGACCACCCACCTGGCGCACTGCCTAAATCGACAATCGTCATATTAGGTTTAATCAAACCATCTTGTTCGTCGATTTCCTGCAATTTATAGACGGCACGCGACCGATAGCCCTGACTCGTCGCGCGCTTGACGTATGGATCGTTTACGTGGCGTCTGACCCATTCGCCTTTTTTATTACCTTTTAGTGCCATTTGGGGAGGAATTGTTTGAAATTTTAAGTAGAATCGCGCACCGACTTAACACATTATTGCATTAAATGATTCTTACCGGAAAACAGAAGAACTACTTGCGTGGGGTTGCACACTCACTCAAGCCCATCGTAACCATTGGTGGCAAGGGTTTAACCGCGAGCGTGCTCGCCGAAATAGACCTTGCGCTTGAGCATCACGAACTGGTTAAGATCAAATTGCCCAGTAATGCGAAAGCCGAGAAAGTGGCCTTGATGGCGAGCATCAGCAGTTCGGCTAACGCAGAACCTGTGCAATTAATTGGACGCGTTGGCGTTTTCTACCGCGCCAACAACGAACCCAAAATTATTGTTCCGAGCATTTAATCTATGTGGTCGCGGCGCGCGATTCGCATAACACTAGCCCACAGCCCTGAGCGGCAGACACAGCCCTGAGCCGCGGATACCCACCGCCTTTAGCCGTCGTAAGAGACTGAGATCACTTCGTAAGTTTTTTCACCTGCCGGCGCTCGAAAGGTAAACTCATCACCTTCCATTTTACCTATTAGGGCTCGGCCGATGGGCGAGCTTAAAGAGATTTGACCGCGCTCAATGTCAGCCTCAAGATCGCCCACTATCTGATATTGCACTTCGCGATCAGCTTCTTCGTCGTACAGCTTTACGCGCGCGCCAAAAATAACCTTGCCCGATGCGTTCAGTTTAGTTGGGTCAATCACTTCGGCCACGCTCAATTGGCTTTCTAATTCTTTAATTCGACCTTCAATAAAGCCCTGCTGCTCCTTGGCGGCGTCGTATTCGGCATTCTCAGACAAGTCGCCATGCGAGCGAGCCTCGGCAATCGCCGCAATAACTTTAGGGCGCTCTACACTCTTCAGGTTCTTTAATTCAACTTTGAGGCGCTCGGCACCTTTTAATGTGAGTAATACTCGATCCATTTGCTTAACTCTAAACCTTTAATGTTGTGTGGAGGTCCTGCAATTTACGCACCGTAATCGCCGAATGCGCTTTATGCGCTTCGCCCATGGCGCGGGCTGCCGCGATGTTCGTAAAGTACGTTACTTTGTGCATCAATGCTTCGCGCCGTATTGTATACGAGTCTGTCAGACTTTCCGTATTGGATGTGGTGTTCACGACTAAATCCGCATCACCGTCGATGATCATATCAACAATATGCGGTCGACCTTGCTTTACTTTCTTAATCACCTTAACAGAAACGCCTTCGTTTTCGAAATATCGAGCCGTTCCCTCTGTCGCAAAAATCTTAAACCCAGCGGAACTCAAGTAGGCCGCTAAGTTGGCGGCAATACGCTTATCGGCCTCTCGAACGCTAAACAGGGCGTTCCCCGATTCGGGAATCTCCGAGCCCGCACCAAGTTGTGCTTTACCAAACGCCGCACCAAAGCTATCACCAACGCCCATCACTTCGCCCGTGCTCTTCATTTCGGGCCCGAGTAGAGTGTCCACGCCGGGAAACTTCACAAAGGGGAACACCGCTTCTTTGACAGAATAGTAATCAGGAATAATTTCGCCCGTAACACCTTGCTCAGCCAAGCTCTTACCCGCCATACACAACGCGGCGACTTTGGCCAACGGCCGCGAAGTAGCCTTAGAAACGAACGGCACGGTGCGCGAGGCACGCGGATTCACTTCCAGCACATAAATATTGTCGCCCTGAATTGCAAACTGCACGTTCATCAGCCCGACCACATTCAACGCCAATGCCATTTGCTTAGTTTGCGTGCGCAATTGCGCTTTGATGTCTTCAGACAAACTAAACGGCGGCAGCGAGCACGAGGAGTCGCCCGAATGCACACCCGCTTCTTCAATGTGCTCCATGATGCCGCCAATAACAACATCTTTGCCATCACAAATGGCATCAATGTCGACTTCAATCGCATCGTTTAAAAAGCGATCGAGCAATACGGGCGACTCGTGCGAAACCTGAATCGCCTCGCGCATATAGCGCGACAGCGAACGTTGGTCGTGCACAATTTCCATGGCGCGCCCACCTAACACATAAGAGGGACGCACTACCAAGGGATAACCGACTTCTTCGGCAAGTCGTAATGCATCGGCTTCGTTGGTGGCAATACGATTTGGCGGTTGCTTAAGTTCTAACTTGTTGAGCAGCGCTTGAAACTGTTCACGGTCTTCAGCACCGTGAATCGCCGTGGGCGAGGTACCGATAATTTTTGTGCCGGCTGCCTCGAGCGGCCGCGCCAATTTTAAGGGTGTTTGGCCGCCATACTGAACAATTACCCCATCTGGATTTTCTTTGTGCACTATTTCGAGCACATCCTCAAGCGTTAAGGGCTCAAAGTACAAACGATCAGACGTATCGTAATCCGTGGACACAGTCTCGGGGTTACAGTTCACCATAATGGTTTGATAACCGTCCTCGCGCAGCGCCATCGCGGCATGTACGCAACAGTAATCAAATTCAATGCCTTGCCCGATACGATTGGGCCCACCGCCCAACACCATAATTTTTGACACTGCTTCGGGGGCCGACTCACATTCTTCTTCGTAAGTTGAGTACATGTAGGCGGTGGCCGTCGCAAACTCGGCCGCACAGGAGTCCACCCGTTTATAAACGGGGCGGATACCCAAGCCATGCCGCACATCGCGCACCGCTTGCTCGGTAACATTTAACAAGGCAGCGATGCGCACATCCGCAAAGCCCTTACGCTTAATCGCGAACATCGTATCCGCATCCAAGGCATCCAAAGAGAGCTCACTCATCTCGCCTTCTGTGAGTATTAGGTCTGCCACTTGCGCTAAAAACCACGGCTCAATGCCGGTCATTTCGTGCACATCTTGAATAGAATACCCGTCACGGAAGGCATCACCGATATACCAGAGTCGATCGGCCTTGGGCGTACGGAGTTCCTTTTCGAGCTTTATGCGGCGCTCGTCGTCGTGCAACTCCGTTAATTTTGACTCAAAGCCAAAACTGCCAATCTCTAAGCTGCGCATGGCTTTTTGCAGAGATTCTTGGAAGGTTCGACCAATGGCCATCGCTTCGCCCACCGACTTCATTTGCGTCGTTAGGGTGTCGTCCGCTTGTGGAAACTTAACAAAATCAAAACGTGGGATTTTCGTCACCACATAATCAATGCTCGGCTCAAACGATGCCGGCGTTAAACCACCGGTAATTTCATTTTGCAACTCATCCAACGTATACCCCACGGCCAACTTTGCGGCGACTTTGGCAATGGGAAAACCCGTGGCCTTAGAGGCAAGCGCAGAAGAGCGGGACACACGCGGGTTCATTTCAATAATAACCAACCGACCGGTTTTAGGATCAACCGCAAACTGTACATTCGACCCGCCCGTGTCGACCCCAATCTCGCGCAGCACAGCAATGCTTGCATCGCGCATGATCTGATACTCTTTGTCGGTAAGCGTTTGCGCCGGTGCAACGGTAATGGAGTCCCCGGTATGTACGCCCATCGCATCAAAGTTTTCGATGGAGCAGATTATGATGCAATTGTCTTTGGTGTCGCGCACCACTTCCATCTCGTATTCTTTCCAACCAAAAATGCACTCTTCTATCAGAAGTTCTCTGGTTGGACTGGCGTCTAAGCCACGCTCGCAGATCGCGTCGAATTCGGTTTTATTAAACGCGATGCCCCCACCCGTGCCGCCCATAGTGAAGCTAGGACGGATAATGACAGGTAAGCCAAGATCTTCAAGAATGGCATAAGCCTCTTGCATGCTATGTGCGATATCTCCGCGTACAGTCTCCAAGCCAATCTTGTGCATGGCGTTTTTAAATTGCTCACGGTCTTCGGCCTTGTCGATGGCCTCTTTGCGCGCGCCAATCATTTCTACACCGTGCTTAGCCAACACCCCTTCACACT
>CAYOXK010000021.1:33250-34771 GCA_964407915.1 uncultured Gammaproteobacteria bacterium | reverse complement strand
CAGACAACCGTATGTTTTCTGCGGGTGTGCGTTACTTAATCAAATAGTCGCATAGCATTAAATCTGCACAAAAAAGAGCGGCTTTGACCGCTCTTTTTTGTTTTTTGCAGTTTACTTTGATGGTGAGCACTCAGGTGTTGGTTTTTGCTTAGGCCTTTTTCGCCACAAGATAAGGTGGCTCAAGGCTGTTTGGCGCAATTTAGCAATTCGGTTATTTTTATTCGGGCATTCCATTATGGCAACCTCCGTAGAATTTGCATTAGACAAGCTCACGATTCGGGCAAAGAGTCACGATTCATTGTTGACTCCACTGCGTGATCAACAGAGCGCTGAGCCAATTGCTGGGTTAGACACAGAGGTGGGCGCGACCCTTAACCGGGTAGGTGTGACCACTAAGCGGGTAGGTGTGGCCACGCTGGGCTGCAAAGTGAATACGTTTGAAAGTGAGCTAATTGCCGAGGCGCTGCAGACCGATGCTTGGACGGTTGTGCCGCAATCGGACATCGCTGATTTGTACGTAATAAACACGTGCACCGTAACGCGGGAAGCCGATCGTCAGGCGCGCCAAGTCGTTCGTAAACTCGTTAAGCAAAACCCAGAGGCACTCGTGGTGGTCACCGGTTGCTATGCGCAAATTGATCCGTCGGCCTGTGCAGCGATTCCGGGCGTGGATCTGGTGCTCGGTAATGATCGAAAGCTCGATGTGCACACTCTTTTGCCCGCACTTAAGAGGGGTGAATTACCCAAAGTGTTGGTGGGAGACTTAGACCAGCACATAAGTCTGCCCAATGCATTGTTGACGCATTATGAAGCACAAACAAGAGCGTTCGTGCAGATCCAACAAGGATGCGACCAAGGCTGTACGTTTTGTATCATTCATGTCGCGCGTGGTCCTAGTCGATCGTTACCACTCACGCTCATCAAGCGGCAAGTGCAGAAACTGGTGCTCAGTGGCTACGCCGAAATTGTTATCTGCGGGGTAGACTTAGGGTCTTATGGCGAGGATTTTGGTAGTGCCAAATCCGCGATTAATCTGGTGTCTTTACTCGAGGAATTGTTGCTGTTAGAGCACGAACCGGGCAATCCTTTTCGTATCCGACTGAGCTCCATTGATCCGGCGCATATCAGCGACGACCTCATTGCGCTTATGGCTAATAATCCCCGCTTGGTGCCCCATTTGCATTTATCATTGCAAAGCGGCAACGACCTTATTCTTAAACGAATGAAGCGCCGTTATGGTGCACAGTTGGTGCGCGAGCGAATCATACGGCTCCGTGGTGTGGTTCCACAGTTGGTAATGAGTGCCGATGTAATGGTTGGCTTTCCAACCGAGACAGAGGCGCAGTTTGAAGATACTTGGCGTTTGTTAGAGGAATTGGACATTGCATACCCGCATGTGTTTTCGTACTCCGAGCGTGATGGTACGCCAGCGGCACGCATTCCCGCAGCTAAACAAGTGCCAGTAGCTGACCGTAAAGCGCGCAATAAGCTTTTACGCGAACGCGCAGTCGCTCTACAAAC
>CAYOXK010000021.1:0-33240 GCA_964407915.1 uncultured Gammaproteobacteria bacterium | reverse complement strand
CAAACGCGTGTATTGCATTCTAGAGTTGGCCAACAAGCGTGGGTATTGCCTGAGAATCGCTTGCTGGACGGTGGGGTGCGCTTAGCACGGGCTGAAGATTATTTGCCCGTTTTGCTGGACCAAAATCAGGCCGAGCTGGGCCGTTGGATGCGGGTGAAGTTCACCGGCATTCAAGATGGCCATCTAGTGGGCGTGCCTCTTTAAATACTCTCGATTAGTGGTCAATGCAGTTAGTAATTACGTGGGCGTGACGTTAGAATACGCCCCCTTAAAAGGGGTTTGCCAAAACCCATCAACATTATTTTATCTTGGAGTCGTAAATGGCTATTGAAAGAACCTTATCGATCATCAAACCTGACGCCGTTGCTAAAAACGTAATTGGTGCAATTTATACGCGCTTTGAAGAAGCCGGGTTGCGAATCGTGGCGTCACGAATGATGCACTTAACGCCAGAGCTAGCTGGGGAGTTTTACGCGGTGCACAAAGAGCGCCCGTTTTATGGTGATCTCGTTGCTTTTATGAGCTCTGGGCCAGTACAAGTTCAGGTATTAGAGGGCGAAAATGCAATTGCAGTACATCGGGATGTGATGGGCGCTACCAATCCAGCCGATGCAGCACCAGGCACTATTCGTGCTGATTTTGCCACGAGCATTGACGAAAACGCTTGTCATGGTTCGGATGGAGTAGATACCGCCTCAGCAGAAATTAATTTCTTTTTTCCTGAAGGTGTGGTGGCGCGCACCCGTTAGTTGTAACGCTCTTTGCCACGATGGCAAAGAGCATTCAACATTGTCATGAATATGAAACTAGAGCAATTGAGTACAAAGACCAATCTGATCGGCTTTGATCGAGCGCAGATGGAGTCTTTCTTTGCTGGCCTTGAAGAGAAGCCGTTTCGGGCGACGCAAACCATGAAGTGGATTCATCAAGTGGGCGTTACTGATTTTGGCTCGATGACCAATTTAAGTAAGGCTCTGCGTGAAAAGCTGGACGCGCAATGTGAGGTTGCTCTGCCCACGATTATATCTGATCAATTGTCGCTCGATGGGACGCGCAAATGGTTGCTGAGCGTACCGGGTAAAAGCGCGATTGAAATGGTGTTTATTCCGGAGGACGAGCGGGGCACGTTATGCGTTTCCTCGCAGGTCGGATGTACTTTAGACTGTTCTTTTTGCGCAACCGGTAAACAAGGCTTCAATCGAGACTTGACGCCTGCCGAGATTATTGGGCAAGTATGGCTAGCTAAAAAGCTCTTAGGTGAGCAATACAATACGACTGATCGTATCGTCACTAATGTTGTTATGATGGGTATGGGCGAGCCACTCATGAATTTCGAAAACGTCGTGACTGCCATGAATATCATGCAAGATGACTTTTGCTTTGGTTTGTCGCGTCGGCGTATTACGTTGAGCACGGCCGGAGTAGTCCCCATGATCGATCGATTGAAGGAGCGTTGTCATGTGAGCTTAGCCGTGTCATTGCATGCGCCTAATGACGAGCTACGTGATCAATTGGTGCCATTGAACAAAAAATATCCAATCAAGGAATTGCTCGCGGCGTGTAATCGCTACTTAGATGATGGCTCAAGTAGAGGTCGCATTACCTTTGAATATATTATGCTTGAAGGTATCAATGATGAATTGATACACGCCAAGCAATTGATTGAACTCATGAAAACGGTGCCGGGCAAAGTCAATTTGATTCCGTTTAACTCGTTTGAGGGTATTGACTACAAACGTTCCTCGAGTATGCGAATTAACCGTTTTAAAGAAGAGCTGAATCGTGCAGGGGTCATTGCCACCGTGCGTAAAACACGGGGAGACGACATTGATGCCGCTTGTGGTCAGCTGGCCGGAAGCGTAATGGACCGCACGCGACGCGCGGAAAAATTTAGACAAAAGTTGGGTGAAAAAATACAATAAATTGGTCGCTCGTCGACTGGCCGTGTTCTCCTGCAGATGCATTCGAACATTCAATTCCCACCTACCGGAGCTACTAATGCCGATATTAATTAAATCGATCGTAATGGTGTCATTCGTTCTGTTGGTGGGTTGCACTACAACGGCTAGTAACAGTTTGCCGAATACTGAAGCGCGGACGCCACGTGGAGATAATGCATTGATTCACGCAAAGTTAGCGCGAGGATATTTGCAACAAAAGCAGTATGCGGTGGCTAAAACTGAACTCGAAACGGCGTTACGCATCGACTCGTCCCACTCCGAAAGTAATTACGTAATGGCGTTGCTTTTGGTTGAATTACAACAATATGGTGACGCCCGAGCGTATTTTGAGCGAGCGATTCGATCTAATCGTTTTAACTCCGCAGCGGCGCACGATTATGGGGTGTTTCTTTGCAAAATAGGTGAAGAACGAGCATCACAGGAATATTTCGAAATTGCGGTGAGCAACCCGTTATTTGAGCGCAGTGAATTGAGCTATATGCGCGCAGGCGAGTGCTTAGCGCGGATTAATGACCCGGATGCCGAGAAGTTTCTAAAAGAAGCGATTAAATTGAACCCCCGGCTTCGCCCAGCATTGTTCCAACTGGCACAGATAAATTATAACAACGGTGGGTATTTGAGCGCGCGCGCGTACATCGAGCGTTATTTTTCGATTACCAAACCTCAACCTGCAGCGCTGCTGCTGGCCTATCAAATAGAATTGAAAAATGGCGCCAATGATGTTGCTGAGCAATACAGGATACAGTTGTTGGAAGATTTCCCGGGTGCGCCAGAGTCTGCGAAATTGCGACGCGTTAACCGTCGTTAATAAGCCAAATTTATTTTTTTTGATTTTTCAGAAGTGAATTTTGTTGCGTGTAGAAGCGGTCTGCAAGGTCGCTCATCCGCAACGTTAATGTGTGTAAGATCGTCTTCGAGTGAAGGCGTAATGATAAGGAATTCTCAGTGAATAAACAGGAAGAGCAACACCCCCAGCAATTAGATGCCGTAAATGCTGGATTGGTCGGCGTGGATGGTGAGACACAGGTGGAGTCTGTGGTTGACGTAAAATTACCTGCAGGGTTGGTGCTGTCCACCGCACGCAAAGCCCAGGAACAAACCGTTGAGGAATTGGCGCGCCAACTGAATTTGTCTGTTTCGACCATTCGCGCACTAGAGACCGATCAAGCCGAAGGCTTGCCTGAGCTTACCTATGTACGCGGTTACATTCGTTCCTACGCCAGATTGCTAGGCCTAGACCCAGAGGTGGTGTTGTCCTCCTACTCATCTGATTTTGGGGGCGATGGGCGTGTGAATTTTGATGATATTCCACACGGCCTGTCAGATCGCGATTTTCAAGTGTCGGCACGCCGCTCTATATGGCTAAAGTGGTCGCTGATATGTGGCGCGGTGATACTGTTACTTTATTGGTGGGCGCCCATGTCTATCCAAGATTGGTTTGCTGACAATGCGCGCGAGCGACCCGTGTTGGCTGACCCGACCGCGGCTCGCGCTGAAAACAATCCGATCGTCAGGGACATGGCGCAAACGAACTCTACGGCCGAGCGGCTTGCGAGTGGCGCCGCAACGGGTAACACAGGCGGTGCTCCCATCAATACCGCTGAGTCGCAACCAACGCTTAGCGGCGAAACTAGCCTGATCACTCCAGAATCAACTTTAGGCGAAGCTGATAATTTGGCTGCAAACGAGAGTGCGAACGTTGCTGACGCAGCCGACCCTTCGGCCTTGACCGTTGAATCAGGTGCGGTCGGCGATAACATATTGGTTCTGAGTTTTGCGTCGGCCTGTTGGGTCGATGCGCGCGACTCACAAAATAATCGCCTCGCATATCAAACCGTGGTGGGCGGTGAAGAGCTGCAACTCGTCAGTAGCAGCGGAATGACGGTTTTTCTTGGCAATGCTGAGGGCGTAACGGCGACGCTTAATGGCCAGCCATTTGATTTAACGCAATTCCGGCAAGGGGTGTATGCCAAGTTCACTATTGATGCGACCCCCGACGCGGCCCAATAGCCGTCGTGTTTTGAATCGTAACTGCTGAACCATCTTAAGTCCTTCGATCACTATCATGAGCTCTGCTAAGTCGAATACCATCAAAGCGATTCGCGGTATGAACGACATATTGCCGCACGATTCAGCCCGTTGGCTTGAAGTGGAAGCTATTTTGAACGATCTGCTGGCGCATTATGGTTATCAGGAAATTCGGACGCCAATCGTTGAGAGTACCCAACTGTTTGCACGTTCTATTGGTCAAGATACGGATATCGTCGCTAAGGAAATGTATACGTTTGAGGACCGCAACGGCGACAGTTTAACGTTGCGACCCGAGGGTACCGCATCCAGCGTGCGTGCCGGTATAGAACATGGGTTGCTGTACAATCAACAGCAGCGTTTGTGGTACCGAGGGCCAATGTTTCGTCACGAACGTCCGCAGAAGGGGCGGTATCGACAATTCCACCAGTTAGGTGTGGAGTGCTACGGTTGGGGGACCCCCGACATCGAAGCGGAAGTGATTGGCCTTGCTGCGCATATTTTTGCTCGCCTAGGGCTACGTAATACGCGCTTGGAAATTAACAATCTGGGTGACACGACATCCCGTAGCGCCTATCGTGAAGCGCTTCGCGCTTATTTGTTTGACCGAATCGACGAACTCGACGAGGACAGTGTGCGTAGGTTAGACACAAATCCTCTGCGCATATTAGATAGTAAAGTTCCGGCCACTCAAGCCCTCGTGAGTGAGGCGCCAAGTATCACGACATTTTTGTCGGAACGTTCACGCCAGCATTTGTGTGACCTGCAGACCTATCTCGATGCGTTAGACATTAGTTACGTGATTAATCCGAAGATGGTGCGTGGCTTGGATTACTACAACGATACCGTTTTTGAGTTTATTTGCGATGAGTTCGGCGCCCAGGCAACGGTGTGTGGTGGCGGACGTTACGATGGACTGGTGGAGCAGTTAGGCGGGCAAGCCACGCCCGCTTTTGGCTTTGGCTTGGGGCTGGAGCGACTTATAACACTGCTCGATGAGCAAAGTGGTGGCCGTGCGATCGCACAAGATAGGTCTGTTTTTATCATTTCGGAGTATGGCGCCGCACGCGCGCAGGCGATGACTTTGCGTGCCGGGCTCGTAGATGCTGGTATCAAGTGCATTATGGCAATGGGCGAATCTGGGCTTAAAAATCAATTCAAGAAAGCCGATAAAAGTGGCGCTTTAATCGCTCTTATTATTGGTGCAAGCGAGGTTGAGAGCCAGCTGGCTAATCTCAAACTACTGCGAGCCATCGACGAGTCTGAGTGGCGTTCGGTGCGCAATACCGCAGAGCACAAGAACTCTAAATCGTTGTTAGAACTTGCACAAGGTGACACTCAACAGATTAGTATCGCCAACGATGATGTGATAGATACAGTGACTAATTTACTTAATTCGCTATAATCGCGGCAACTTATTAGCCCAATGTGGGCACACCCAAACAGTAAAGATATTATGGCAGACGACATTTTTCTCACCCCTGAAGAACAAGAAGAACGGGTAAAACGCTGGATTCGTGAAAACGGCCCAGCGATTGCAATTGGCATTGCGCTTGGTTTAGGCGGAATCTGGGGCTACGACGAGTATCGCAAGCACCAACTGCAACAGGCCGAGGAGGCGTCGTTGTTGTATTCACAGGCGCTTGAAGTGGCGGCGGGTTCTGAGTTGGCCGATGTGTCCGCGCAGGTAGAGACACTAAAAGAAGAATACGCGGGTACACCGTATGCGGCCAAGGCCATGTTGTTGCGAGCTAAGCAATTATCGGTGACGGATCCGAATGCTGCGCTCGAAGCCCTTGACTGGGTGCTAGCCAAGGCCGATGAAGACGCTGTATGGCATGCGGCTAATATTCGCAAGGCTAAAATTTTACTATCACAAGGAGATCAGGCGCAGGCCATTATCGACATGCTTGACGCACAAGCGCACGATGGCTTTGGTTCGCATTACCTTGAGATTATGGGAGACGCTTATGGGCAGTTAGGGCAGGCTGAGCAAGCCATTGCGAGCTATGAGTCTGCGATTGAGGCCTTAGCTCCGGCTGATGCGGGATATGCGCGCATTTTAACGCTAAAGCAAAATGGCGTGCGCGCCGCGCAAGCTGTTGACTCGAGCGAAAGCTCTCAAGCGAACTAACTGCGCGGAGCCCGCTTTAGGCCTTTTGCTTGAACGGCATTCGAACCAGAGAGAATATTATGAATTACATTAAACTTTCAGCACTCCTCGTTATCTCGAGTCTTCTGTTCGCCTGCGGTAGTAGCGGTAAAGATTCGGATTTTTTTGCAGAGGAGCAAAAACCGGTAAAGCCGAAGGTAGTATCGACCACGACCCTTGCTCAAAATTGGAAGTTAGGCGTTGGTGCAGGCAGTGATACTGGCGGCATTATTATTTCTCCGGCCTTGTTGGGTACTTCGATCTATGCGGCCGCGACCAATGGTCGCATCGTTAAAGTAGATGCCCAATCTGGCAAAGTCATTTGGGATCGTCGATTAAAAAAAGAAACGATCACCGCAGGCGTCGGCGTGGGCGGCGGTTTAGTGCTTGTGGGTACTAATGCTGGTCAAGTGTATGCGCTTAATCAAAGTGATGGCGAAACGGCTTGGCAGGCTCAATTGAGTAGCGAAATTTTAGCCAGTCCAGTCATTGACACTGAAACGGTCGTTGCACGTAGCGGTGATGGTCGTGTTTATGGACTCGCGGCGTATGATGGTGAGGTACTCTGGACGATTAGTCGCCAACTACCGCGCCTTACTTTACGCGGTGAATCTGAGCCGCTGATCTTTCAAGGCGTGGTTGTGGCAGGATTCTCTGACGGAACCTTGGCCGCATTGGAGGCTAAGACCGGACGCGCGCTATGGGATTTCCCCATTTCCTTTCCACGCGGAACAAATGAAATTGACCGGCTTGCGGATATCGATACCAAGCCTTTGCTGGTCGATGACTCTATTTATGTAAGTTCGTACCAAGAGGTAACGCATTCACTCAATATTCGCGAGCAGCGTATTTCGTGGAGTAGCAGCGTATCGTCCTATCACCCAATCGCGTTTGATTCGGCGTTTTTGTATTTAAGTGATAAAGAGGGTGTGGTGCATCAGGTGGCGCGTGATTCAGGCGAGGTGATCTGGTCACAGGAAGCGCTTCGGCGTTTCTCTACTTCGGCGCCCGCTAGTATCGGCCCCTATGTTTTGGTCGCCGACGGTGATGGAACGGTCTATGTTCTGCGTAAAAGTGATGGTGAGCTCGTGGGCAAGCATAGCTTGGGTGCGCGCAATATTATTGGCGAACCGATCGCTGACGGTGATACGGTGTACTTCATGGATAGCGATGGCGCGTTACGTTCCGTGAACGTGCTGAGTCGCTAGTAATCAAGCCAAGCGGTCGTCGCAGCACGAAGCTGCGTGAGAGCGTTTTGCCTTACTATTATCGGCATCGCATTTTATGCTATTGGCCGTGGTCGCTCTCGTACTGCAACGCGACCGCTGGCTTCAACTTATTTTAACAACCCGCTGATAGCGCGACTCTGGCGTGCCAGACCCCATGGATGAATCCGAACATAATGTAGATGCAGATCTACAGGTGCAAGTAGCTAAGCCCATCGTCTCGATTGTGGGGCGGCCCAACGTTGGCAAATCAACGCTTTACAACCGTTTAACGCGCAGTCGTGATGCGATAGTAGACGATCGACCTGGAGTCACGCGCGACCGCATGGTGGGCATAGGTCGGCACGGGGCTGATACGTATTGGGTGGTCGATACGGGCGGTATTGAATCCGATATGGATGAGTTACACCTTCTCATGCGCGAGCAGGTCGAGCACGCATTACAGGACAGTGATGCGGTTATTTTTATTGTTGATGGTCGTGATGGCGCAACGCCAGACGATTTTGCGATTGCCAAGCAGTTACGCGTGCATGAAGGCATTAGCATTTATCTTGCTGTCAATAAAGCAGAGGGTCTTGAGCGCGGCGTTGTTGCATCTGACTTTTATCAGTTGGGCTTGGGGGAGCCCTATGTGATTTCGGGCAAGAATGGCGACGGTGTGCTGCGTCTGATGACCACGGTGTTTGACAAGGCCGTGGCACAAACGCGTAGTAATGAGGCCGCGTCGACCTACGAAATTCCAGCCGGAGTACCTAAACTTGCCATTGTGGGCCGGCCCAATGTCGGCAAGTCAACCCTGGTTAATACGTTGGTGGGCGAAGATCGGGTCGTGGTATACGACATGCCCGGTACAACCCGCGATAGTATTTTTGTGCCATTTAAGGCTAAGGGTAAGGAATACGTTCTGATCGATACCGCGGGCATGCGTAAAAAATCACGTATAGACGACCGAGTGGAACGCTTTTCGGTTATGAAAACGTTGCGGGCGGTAGAGCTAGCGCAAGTAGTTGCGGTGGTGATCGATGCTCGCGATGGGGTAGTGGACCAAGATAATCGCTTGCTGAACTTAGTTTTCGACAGCGGTCGATCATTGATGATACTCGTGAATAAATGGGATGGGATGAGCGAGTACGACAAAACTCAGGTCAAGACACAGATTGATCGAAAGTTTGGACACATGGGTAATTTGCCCATTGAGTTTATCTCTGCCAAATATAAGAAAGGCACCAATCGGGTGATGCCTTACGTGGATAAATTGTATGCAAGTGCCATGACCGATATGGGCACCGGCCAAATTAATCGCATTCTTAAAGAAGCCGAAGAAAAGCGTAATCCGCCAATGATTGGTAACCATCGGATTAAACTTAAGTTTGCGCATCAGGGCGGCATGAATCCGCCGCACGTGATCATTCACGGTAATCAATTAGATAAGCTACCGCTCACGTATCAACGGTATTTGTCTAATACGTTTGAGAAAGCCTTTAATATGGTAGGCACCAAAGTGCGTCTGAGTTTTAAAACAGCCGACAATCCCTTTCACGACAAGGAAGCGGTTAGTCGTAAACATCATCGTCATCGACGTTAATCCGTCTTCCCCTTGTGACGCATCAATTTATGACCTAAGGATGCGGGCGTAGCTGCGAGAGAATTGTCGTCATCACTTGCTGACGATTACGCCACGGCAAAAAATGGCCAGCATCTTCAATTACTTCTATGTTGAGTTGTCTGAATACACTCGGCCAATGTTGCTGCGCATAGTCGGCATTCTCTGGTGCTACAAGCTTGTCCTGTCGCCCTTGCAAAATGGTCACGCTAGTGACGAGCGACTCTCCCTGTAAGCGATCCGCCAGCGCAATCAGCTCGTCACGCAAGCGCATTATTTCTCGATTACTCTGCCGCAAACTCGTTCCTAGTACTAGTCGCCCTAGTAGAGTATTCGCAACGTGGTTGTACCACCGGGCTTTACCCAGCTCCGGACTCAACGAACCTGCGAGCAGTATCAGCGCGTCGACAGTGTGCCCCTGCTCGCTCGCATCGAGCATAATTTGTGGTGCAATGGACGCACCCAGAGAATGGCCCACTAAAATCCAGCGCTTATGCGGGTACGTTGCCATTATGCGGATCGCGGCAGCCGATTGCTCTGCAAATTTCCCAACTGATTCCTCCGCAATGTTTGATAAGCCCCAACCAGGCCGATCGTAACTAATGAGCAAGGCGTGTTCGGTGAGTGCGGGATCGCTTAAATAGTCTTCGAACGCGTCCCATCGACCAGGTGAGCCATGGATAAACAATATCGCTTGGGTCTCCGTTATATCGCCCGCTTGGGCAAGTAAAATTGGACTATCGCTACTGTCGAGCGTCACCAACTTTATGTTGTCGCGCGGACTGTTGGTAGAACTTTGTTCACTTGCTAACGCGATGGACCATACCGTTGCTAATATCGCCAATATATATCCTATACGAGGCTTGAGGAGAACGAGAAGAGCTTTTGGTCGCACTACCGTGTAGGCCAATCAATAAAATGTTGCGGGCTTATAATCGCGCCGTTTAAGCTCGCCCACCATAAAAAATCAGGTTGTGTCGTTTCTCGCGCTGGAGCGGATATTCGGATGTTGGCCAGTACTTGGCCTTGCGCAACCCCTGAGCCCATCGACACCTCTGGGGTACCGTTAAAAGCAAATAGGGAGATTAATGAGCGACCATGGTCCAGAATCAATAAGGTTGGACTGTCCTGCACTTCAAGTATATTGGTCACGATTCCCTGACTCGGCGCCACTAAGGGCACGACCGACTCCATTGGGTTTTGCTCAGCCAGCGGCGGTAAAGATTCGGCTGCCATCGTTAAGGCGGTAGCCCGTCGCGAGGTAAACCGGACACGTTCAATCTGCGTGGTTATAGGCTCTAAAGGTTGGTCGATGGCCGCGCGGAATGGGAGATTGGGCTCTGCCGAGTTTAGGAAGTCGAGCGCCGACAATGCGCGCGGCCAAGTTGGTTGTGCGACCAAGATATTCGCAAGATTTGGGTGCGCGTCATAAGTAGTGTTCGACCTGGTGTCGGCAACAACGGTGAGCGGAATGGCTTTGCCCTGGGGAGCGTCCTGATCATCATTGAAATAGATAACATAGTCACCAGCGACGATACTCGCATCAAGCGCCACCAGAATTTGCCACTGCCTGCGTTTATCCAAGACTAAAAGGTCAAAGATGCCAAAGCGTACATCAGGCAGATCTGCTGACGTTTTAGGAACGTTAAAGTGTATAACGGCGGGGGCGTGGCTCTGCAGTTCTAACTTGGTTGGATCAAATTTTGGCGGTTCTAAAGCGCCAATATTCCCCTCCGCGGATTGCGGCTCCATTGCGGTAACTTGCTGTGCTAGTGTGAGGCTTGGGGCTAAGCTTAGAGTGCCGCTACAGAAGAGCAAGCAGATCCCCATCGAGGCGGGCAATTTTATATAGGCTTTGATAAAACGCGGCATCATGACTCGAGCACTTTTTCAACATGGCATTCAAGACGGCCCTGTTTAAGTTGTACAGAGACGGTTTTACCCAGCAAATTTTGCGATGCTGACCGCACGATTTGCTGCTGGTCGTCGCGTGTTATCGAATAGCCACGCTCGAGGGTTGCCAAGGGATTAACCAAATTTAGACTCTCGCCCGCATGTACAAGTTGCTCTTGATGTTGCTTAAGTTGTCGTTGGGCGGTGCGACACAAGGCTTGGCTTGCTCGCGCAAGTTCATCCTCACGGATTGTAACGCGGTCACGCAGTACTTGTGGGTTTAATCTTTTGCCAAGTCCAAGCAGGCGGTTATGTTGCAACGAAAATTGTTGATTAAATTGTCGGTTCAGCGCGTCGCCGAGTCGTTGCAACTGCTCTTTGCTATTGCGAATTCTGGTGGCGGGATGCACTAGTCGATAACTGATCGCGTCGACGTTTTGTGCGTAACTTTCAAAGACCCGCTGCGTTTGACGTAGCAAGCGATGCCGTGCTGACAGCAGTTTCTGTTGTAGGCTATCTAAGTCTGGAGCCACTAATTCTGCGGCAGCCGTTGGAGTAGGTGCACGCAAGTCAGCGACAAAGTCAGCGATGGTGAAATCCACCTCGTGACCTACGGCACTGATAATGGGAATTTCTGACTCGGCAATGGCGAACGCTAGAGCCTCGTTATTAAAGCCCCACAGATCTTCGATTGAGCCACCCCCACGCGCCAAAATTAGCACGTCTGAGCGTTGTGCTTCATTCGCCAACTTGATCGCGGCGATAAGTTGTTCAGCCGCTTTATCGCCCTGTACCAGTGATGGATAAAGCGTGATTGGTATGCCAGGACAGCGCCGTTTCAATGTGGTGAGAATGTCTTGCAGTGCCGCAGCTGAAGGCGAGCTAATTACCCCGATATTGCGCGGATATTGGGGCAGACTGCGTTTACGTGCGTGATCAAAAAGGCCTTGTTGTGACAGTTTTTGCTTGAGCATTTCGAATGCTTTGAAGAGCTCGCCTTCGCCCGCTTTTTCCATCGATTGGGCGATGCATTGCAAATCGCCACGGGCAGTATAGATCGACAGTTTGCCTTTTATTTTTACTTGCTCACCCACTACTGGTGTAAAGGGTAAGCGCAGGACTTGGTTGCGAAACATGGCACAGCGTATTTGTGCTTCGTCGTCCTTTATTGTGAAGTACAGGTGGCCTGAGGCTGGTTTGCTGAGTGTGGATAGTTCGCCTTCGATCCAGACACTGGCGTAGGACATTTCCAGCAAATTGCGCATCTCGTTGGCGAGTTCGCTTACTTGGTAGATTCTTGGATTGTCTGTCATGCGGATGGCCGGAGAGTCATATTACCTTAAGGTAGAGTGTAACGACTTTTTGTTCAACCTTTCGCGCTTGCGGGCAATGCGCGCATTTATTTTGTCTTTGTTGGGACTAAACATGGTCGATCCAACTATGCTCGGCTATAATCGCAACGCGGCGACGGTAAGTCTCCATTGTGGCGATAGCTCGTGAACCCGGTCAGGCCTGGAAGGGAGCAGCCGTAGCAAGTAATTCGGGTGCAGTGATCAGGTTTATCGTCGTCGTCTTTCAACTATTCTGTGGTTGATTTTATTCGCTTGTTGGTAATTTGTTATTCGACAGTTGTTCAATAGTTATTCGTCAGAATCTGCGTTCGATCAATAGCACTTATCCAGCCCTGATCTAGCCGCGAGCTATGCAAACAAAGCTGAATCACAACCCGTAACTTTATTAGTTAACCATCGATTGTTAATGAACGACGAGGGTAGTTAATTTTAGGCGCAGGAACTATGCTCGTGTCTGATTCAAGATCGATCTTACTCAAGATCAGCCTATTTCGTATCGCACTGCTCCATCGATTTACGCGGCACTGTAGTAGACCTGATGGGACGACCCAGTCTTTCAATCCCGACACTCTAAAAACGGACTCAGAACACATTAACCATGGCTTATCTTGCTCTTGCCCGTAAGTGGCGACCTAAATCTTTTTCCGAAGTAGTGGGGCAGGAACATGTTGTGAAAGCCTTGAGCAATGCGCTCAACGCACAGAAAGTGCATCATGCTTTGCTCTTCACGGGTACGCGGGGGGTTGGTAAGACCACTCTCGCGCGAATTTTTGCAAAATCGCTAAATTGCGAACGGGGGATGTCTGCGCAACCGTGTCAACAATGTTCCACTTGCAAGGCCGTTGATGAAGGTCGCTACGTCGACCTTATCGAGGTAGATGCGGCATCGCGAACTAAAGTCGATGACACGCGCGAACTGCTCGAAAATGTACAGTACGCGCCAACCTCTGGACGCTACAAAGTTTACCTCATTGACGAAGTGCATATGTTGTCGGGGCACAGCTTTAATGCGTTGCTAAAGACGCTCGAAGAGCCACCAGAACACGTGAAGTTTTTGTTTGCAACCACCGACCCGCAAAAGCTGCCAATTACCGTGGTGTCGCGCTGTTTACAGTTTAGTTTGCGGGCTATGCGTCCAGAACAAGTGGAAAATCAATTAGTTAGCATACTCGGCAAAGAGCAAATGAGCTTTGATCCACAGGCTCTTAGATTGCTGGCTAAAGCAGCTGATGGCAGCATGCGCGATGGTCTAAGTTTGCTCGATCAGGCGATTGCGCAAGGTGATGGTGAGGTGCGCGAGGCGGATGTTCGACAAATGTTGGGCAGCATTCAGCAAACTCATATTGTGGAACTAATCAACGCGCTGGTAACGGGGCAACTCGGAGCCGCTCTGCAAGTGAGTAAAGCTATGCAGCTTGCATGTGTCGATTATGCTGATGCTTTGGATGAACTCATGGTGGCAATCTACCAAATTGCTCTCACCTTGAGCACTGAGGGCTCTTTATCAGCTGAAGGCTCTCGAACGGCTGAAGGCTCTCGAACGGCGCAGTTTGGTTCAGCAATGGACGATGAACTTGGGGTAGCCATCGCGACGGCGGCCGCAGGACTGAGTGCCGAAGAAGTACAATTATTTTACCAAATCGGTTTACACGCTAAGCGCGACATAAAGTGGGCTCCATCGCCTAAAGTAGGGTTTGATATTGCTTTGATGCGTATGTTCGCGTTTACGCCAAATACTCCCCCCACCGACGGTACCGCCTCAACACCTCCTTCCGCGTCACGGCAAGAGCCCTCAGCCGTTAGAGAGCCCTCAGCCAATCAAGAGCCCTCAGCCAATCAAGAGCCCTCAGCCGCGCTAACACCCGCGCGTGCATCTTCCCATGTGAACGAGATGCCAAACCCGAGCCCCGCAAACACAGGGCATTTGCAAAATTCTGGATCATCCACTCAAACGCCGCAAAAACCTGTCAATCAAAGCATCGTGGCGGTGCAACTAGCAGGGAATAATGAGTGGGGCGAAATTGTTGAGCAATCCGATTTAATGGGCATGTCTAAGGAGTTGGCCATGCACTGCGCGTGCGAGAAGCTGGGTGACGATGAAATACGGCTGTCGTTGGCCCCACATAACCAATATGTATTTAAAGAGGCGCGTCTAGATGACATAAAGGCTGCGATGTCGACCCTGTTTAAGCGGCCGATGTCGGTAAAGTTAGAGATCGAAGAAAGCGATCGCGAAACGCCCGCCGAATGTTTAGCGAGGTTAGGCGTGCAACAGCTGGAGCAAACACGCGATAGCTTACAAAAGGAGCCTGGATTGCAAGCTCTGATGAGCGAATTTGACGCGCAGATCGACCAAAGTTCGGTTGAACCCTACGCGGTGGATTCATCTCGTGGTGATAAACTCTAATCGGTAGTTCAGTATATTGTTTGTACGCTGATAGCCTTACCAGCGTTTCTCGCGCTGAACCTATTAAAATATCTAGCAACATTCCCTAATTAGCACACTCCCCAATTAGCACATTAAGAGGACAATAATGAAAGGTGGACTTGGCAACATTATGAAGCAGGCGCAAGCCATGCAGGAAAATATGCAAAAAGCGCAAGCCGAGCTGGCGGCCATCGAGGTTGTCGGCGAGGCGGGCGGAGGGCTCGTAAAGCTAACTATGACGTGTCGCCATGACGTGCGGCGAGTGCAAATTGACCCCAGTTTGATGAGCGACCCAGATGATCGCGAAATGTTGGAAGACTTAATTGCGGCCGCCATGAACGATGCCGTTCGTCGCGTTGAAAAAGCCACCGAAGAGAAAATGGGTGGGTTAGCAAGCGGCTTTAATATTCCGGGCATGAAGCTGCCTTTTTAAAGCGCTAATGTCCACTTCCAAAGCTATCGAAGCGCTCAAGGATGCCCTTAAAGCCCTGCCCGGGGTTGGCCCCAAAAATGCGCAGCGAATGGCATTTCATCTAATGGAGCGTGATCGCGAAGGGGCGAGGGCGATTGCGGCTTCCCTGCAGTACGCGTTGGAACATGTGGTCACGTGCCAGCGTTGTAATACGTTTTGTGAAGGCGAGCTATGTGAAATTTGCGCTTCTGTAAAACGCGACAGTCAAATACTCTGCGTGGTCGAGACGCCGGCCGACTTGCAAGCCATAGAGCAGGGCGGCAGTTATCAAGGGCTATACTTTGTGCTCATGGGTCGGTTGTCGCCACTTGAGGGCATTGGACCTGAAAAACTCGCCTTCGCATTATTGCGTGAGGCCGTTGCTCGGTACGCGCCGAATGAGGTGATTATCGCTACGAATATTACGGCCGAAGGAGAAACAACGGCCGAGTATGTGCAGCAATTATTAGCACCGCTCGGGGTGAATATTACGCGCCTTGCGCGTGGAGTGCCGGTGGGGGGCGAATTAGAATACATGGACCAACGCACCCTGGCCGCTGCATTTAAAGATCGGCGCAAAGCGGAATAAATTTTTTGCAGGACCGCACCCGAGGTTTGCCATTACCGCGTGCCTTACTTTTTTGAATTAATTTAAACGGAGATTACTTTGCCACAGCAATATGATGCATTTGTCTGGATGGATCTGGAAATGACGGGTCTAGACCCAGAACGCGATCGAATTATTGAGATGGCAACTATAATCACAGATCCGGATCTGCGGATAGTCGCCGAAGGTCCTGTTCTGGTTATTCATCAAGAGACAGCCTTGTTGGACTCTATGGATGAGTGGAATACGCGTACACACACGAAAACGGGTTTAATCAATAAGGTAAAGTTGTCGCGTGTTACGGAGCGTCAAGCCGAGATCGAAACGCTCGATTTTATTCAACGTCACACTTACAAAAACCGCGCACCCCTGTGCGGTAATTCAATTTGTCAGGATCGACGGTTTTTATACAAATACATGCCTGAGCTTAGCGAGTGGCTGCATTATCGAAACATTGACGTCAGTTCCTTCAAGGAGGTGGCTAAGTACTGGGCACCCGAAATGGCCGCTAATTTTGATAAGCGCGCTTCGCATCAGGCCCTTGACGACATCAAGGAATCCATTGAAGAAATGCGTCATTATCGAGATCATTTTATTCTTGACGAAAATCAGGACTACTAACTTGCCATACACAATACGAGGTTGAGCTATTCATGGACTTGTTTGAGTCATTAAGTGCCAAACACATCGATTTTATTAAGGGGCAAAAGCTGTTCTTTGTGGGAACTGCTGGTGCAGAGGGTCGTGTAAACGTGTCGCCGAAAGGGTTGGACTCGCTGCGCGTCAAAAGTTCGACTGTTGTGCGTTGGCTTAATCTGACGGGCAGTGGTAATGAAACCGCCGCCCATGTGTTAGAGAATCAACGTATGACGCTCATGTTTTGCTCGTTTGATAAGCAACCGCTGATTTTACGCTTATATGGTACCGCTGCGATGATCTCTAACGATGATGCTGGATGGGAAGAAGCGATCGCGGATTTTGCTGATTTTATTGGCGCGCGCCAGATTTTTGAACTCAAGGTAGAGCTGATTCAAACCTCGTGTGGTTACGCAGTACCTTATTACGATTTTATGGGTGAGCGTGACACGCTCAATAAATGGTCTGCCAATAAAACTCGCCAAGGTATTGTTGATTATCAACAAGCTAATAACCGCGTGAGTTTAGATCATAAACCCACAGGACTCCCCGAAGCCAAGTAACGCACTTCTGGCGCTAGGCTGCAATCTGCGCGAGCGCCCATTCTATGTGCTCTTTGACTAAGTCCGGTGCGGTCTTTAGCCGAGCGCCTAGACTATTCACGATGAGTGTTCGCTCCGACGCGGCGAGACTGTTTTCGCGTAAAGCATTACCCAATGCGGTGGCGAGATTGCGTTGCCATAATGTATAACCAATTCGGCGGATCGCACTGCCTTCGGTCAATTTGAGAAAGGTGGTTTCATTCCAATTAAACAGCTCAATGAGGTCGCGATTAGTCAGATCTTTGCGGGGGGCAAAATCGTTTTCGCGTGCCGCTTGCGCAAATTTATTCCACGGGCACACTAGTTGGCAATCGTCGCAGCCATACACTCGGTTGCCTATTAACGCTCGCAAAGGTTCTGGAATAGACCCTTTGAGTTCAATGGTTAGATAGGATATGCACAGGCGTGCATCAAGTTGGTAAGGGGCAACGATTGCATTGGTCGGGCAATCGATAAGGCATTGTGTACAACTACCACAGTGGTTGCTGGCGGGGATATCAATGGGTAATGGCAGGTCTGTGTAGATTTCGCCCAAAAAGAACCATGACCCGCTTTTCGCGTTGATCAGGTTCGTATGCTTGCCAATCCAGCCCAAGCCCGCTTTTTGCGCGATGGCCTTTTCCATAACGGGTGCACTGTCGGTGAACACCCTATATCCAAACTCGCCCACTTGTTGTTCGATCCGCTTGGCGAGTTTTTGTAGCCGTGAACGCAACACTTTGTGGTAGTCCCGCCCCAAAGCATAACGCGAGATGTAGCCCTTGGTACTTTGCTTAAGCACTTGTGCTGCGTCACGCATGTCCTCGGGGGCATAGTCCATACGCACGCTAATAACGCGCGCTGTGCCCTCCACGAGTAGCTCAGGCCTGGTACGCTTTACACCGTGCTTTGCCATGTAGTGCATCTCGCCGTGAAAATCTTTGGCAAGCCAAGCATTTAGAAACTCTTCATGCTGCTCAAGATTGGTGTCACTAATGCCGAGTTGATCAAAGCCGAGCTCATTTGCCCACATTTTAAGTTGGGCCACTAGGCTCCGCAGCTCTTTTGATGTCAGATTGGGCTCTTTGGTTGCGTGTGGAGGTTGCGCTGTCATAATAGCCGCATCTTAAACTAAAGTCGGGGCCAAATGTCATAGCAATGGTAAGCGATCAGTCTAATTTTTCGAGTAGTGAGATACCCCAATCAGAGTTAGTGGAGCACGTTGCTTCACTGGCTGCAACGTATGCGCTGGCAGAGCGCCTTGCACACCAAATCACTTGGCCGGCTTGTGTGTACTTGCAAGGGGGGTTGGGCGCTGGAAAGACCAGTTTTTGCCAAGGAGTGATTGCCGCGCTCGGAAACTCAACCCCTGTAACCAGCCCCACTTATAATTTGTTGCAAGAGTATCCAGTCGACCACGGCACGGTATACCACATGGATTTGTTTCGCTTGCATGAGCCGAGCGAATTAGAGTCCTTGGGGCTTGCGGATCTATGGCAGGCACAGGCCGTCTTTTTGATAGAATGGCCTGATCGTGGAACTGGCTTTTTGCCCGATGCAACGCATATTATTACAATCACCGCTGATGAATCCGGCAATCCAGACGGTCGCACCATTCGCATAGAAGATGTTTCCTGAGCCATCAAAGCGCATACCATTGCAGAGGTATAGACCCCCGCACGTCTTGTGGGCGTTTGCCCTGCTTTTGTGGTTACTCATGCGGACTCACTCTGGGGATGCTGCATCAGAGCCGACCATAAATAACGTTCGTCTGTGGCATTCGCCGAGTGAGACCCGCATCGTGTTTGATGCATCGGCTGACCTCAGTCATAAATTATTTACGCTCACAAACCCTGATCGCTTAGTCGTCGATATCAGTGACGCGAAGTTAAGTGTTGCCCTGCCGCAAGTAGAAGCAAATGACATGATTACCAAATTACGCACCGGCGTGCCGAAGGCGAATGTGGTGCGGTTTGTGTTTGAGCTAAAGCAGGCGGTTGCGGTGAATAGCTTTTTATTGTCGCCCAACGAACTCTATGGCCACCGATTGGTGGTCGATGTAGCGCCGCGCTATGCTGAAGGCCTTGGCGTGGATACGCTAGAGGGCGAGGTGCCTCCTACAGAAAGTGTTGCACAAATGGTGGGGGGCGAAAATATGCTTAGCGCGTCGCAGGTAGGTGATACGAGTCCTTCCACGGCACCGCCGTTACGGTCCAATCAATTCGTGGTCGCCATTGATGCCGGGCACGGCGGCGAAGACCCTGGTGCGATCGGGCATAGCGGCAGTAAGGAAAAACACATTACGCTCGCCATTGCTAACCGTTTGCGTGAAATTGTCGAGGCCGATCAAGGGATGACGGCGCGTTTGATTCGCACAGGGGATTACTTCATTAATTTACAGCAGCGGCGCATGATGGCGCGCGAACAGGGTGCCGATGTATTTGTGTCAATTCATGCCGATGCTTTTACTAAGTCGTCGGCCCGCGGGTTTTCCGTGTTTGCCTTGTCTCAAAGCGGCGCTACCAGCGCAATGGCGCGTGCCTTAGCCGATAAAGAGAACGCCTCAGATTTAATTGGGGGTGTTAGCTTAGCCGACAAGGACGAAGTGTTGGCAAAAGTGCTCGTGGACCTGTCGATGAACAATACCATTAGCGAGAGCGTTAATTTAGGCGGGCGCGTATTGCAAGAATTGTCGGCCATCGGCCATTTACACAGTAAGCGGGTAGAGCAAGCTGGTTTTATGGTGTTGAAGTCGGCGGATATGCCGTCGATTCTCATTGAAACGGGCTTTATTACTAATCCTAGTGAGGAAGCGCGGCTACGCTCTGCGGAGTTTCAGCAAAGAGTGGCGCAAGCAATCTATACCGCGCTTTACCAGTATCGCCAACAAACACCCTATTTTGCCAATGCTAGTTATGTGGCTCCGAGCGTCGACGCGGTGGGTGCTGACCAAAGTGCGACGATTAAGCATGTGGTGAAACGGGGCGATACGCTGTCAGAGATTGCAGACCGACACGGCACTACGGTACGCGCCATCATGCAGAGCAATGGTTTACGCCGAGATACCGCGGTTCTTGGGCAGGAACTGCAGATCACCACGCGTAGTACGGCGATACCGCAAAATCGGGCCGTGGCCAGTCTTTCTGTGCCTTCGGTTCATGTCGTTGGCAGAGGTGATTCACTGTCTAAAATTTCGGCGCAATACAATATTCGCCTTGCCGCATTGCGGCGTTTCAATGGGCTTAAGTCAGACCAACTCGTTGTCGGGCAACGAATCAAGCTAAGTGAATCGGGCCACGGTGCTGAGTCGCAGCAATCTGCATCCAGCGTTGGTCCTGCAGTGCACCAGGTGGCCGAAGGCGATACTTTGTCGGAAATCGCTTTACGCTATCGCGTGTCCGTGCGCACGCTCAAAAACTTGAATAATCTGAGTAGTAACTCAATTAGAGTAGGGCAGAAAATAAAGCTACGCTAGTCGCAACCGCTGAGCTTCGCCGCACTCACCCAATTCGTGTCAAACTGGAATCGTTATGATCGCTGTACCACATCGCATTAAAGCGTTAGACCCTAAGCTTGTAAATCAGATTGCGGCGGGCGAGATAATCGAGCGGCCTGCCTCTATGTTGAAGGAACTGATCGAGAATGCGTTGGACGCAGGGGCTACATCCATCGATATTGAGGTGGAGAAAGGCGGGATTAAACGTTTGAAGATTACCGATAATGGACACGGGATTCTAGAACATGACTTAGCCATGGCTTTGTCGCGACACGCTACAAGCAAAATTGAAGAACTCGCTGATTTGCATCAAATTGCAACCCTCGGATTTAGGGGCGAGGCTTTACCCAGCATCGCTTCGGTTACACGGCTTAAATTGACTTCGCGAGCCAGCGAGGCGGAGCACGGCTATTTCGTGACGAGTGAGGGCGACAATATTACCGCAACGCCCACGCCTGTAGCCCATCCGGTGGGCACTACGGTCGAAGTGCGGGACCTGTTTTATAACACGCCGGCTCGGCGTAAATTCTTAAAGCAGGAGTCCACCGAAACAAAGCACCTAGAACAGGTGGTGCGAAAAATGGCGCTGGCCCGCTTTGATGTAGGGTTTCAGTTAAAGTCGAATGGGCGCATTGTTTTGCATTTGCCCGCTACACAACGTGCTGATCCAGCGCGGGTAAAAGCGGTGGCCGGTAAGGGTTTGAGTGAGCATAGCCAATGGTTTGAGGAGGAGCGCGGCGGTATGCGCTTATCGGGCTGGACGGCTATGCCCAGTTACTCGCGCAGCCAGCCTGATACGCAATTCTTCTATTTGAATGGACGGCATATCCGGGACAAAACCATTTTGCATGCCATTCGCTTGGGCTATCAAGACGTTTTGTTTCACGGACGGCATCCGGCTTATATTTTGTATTTAGATATGGATCCCGCGCTTGTCGATGTAAACGTGCATCCTACGAAACATGAGGTTCGCTTTAGTGACAGTCGCGCGGTGCACGGATTTGTTTACCGTTGCATCGGTCGGGTCGTTAATGTTAGCGCAGCCGAAGCGTCGAGTTTGCAGGTAGAGCAACCGGGCTTAGGATCGGACAACTCGGCTAATTTTGTGCCGCGCCCGCAATTGACCGAGCAGATGGGGTGGCATCACGGCGAACTAAGACAGCGCCCGAGCCCAACGCAGTTAGGCCAAGAGTTATTCGCATATGGTCAGATCGCAGAATCGGCGTTTCGCGCCGTGGCGCGCGAGACGGCGCTCACTGACTCGTTTTCACCCATATGGCAATCAGCGCAACTTAGTGAGGTCGGGCACGCGCAGAATCAGCCACCGACGGATGTTCCGCCTATGGGTTATGCCATTGCGCAACTTAAAGGGGTTTACATACTTGCAGAAAGCGCCCGAGGGCTCATCTTAGTGGATATGCACGCGGCCCACGAACGCATTACCTACGAGCAACTGAAGGCGCAGCTCGATGCCAACGGTGTCGTTTCCCAACCTCTGCTCGTGCCCATCGCGGTGGATCTGAGCCAAGTGGAAATGGCGGCTTGGCACGAACATGGCCAAGTATTCGATGATTTGGGGCTCCAGATCGAAGCACTGGACGAAAACGTGTTAGCCATCCGCAGCGTGCCGCAAATCTTGGCGAAAGCGGATGTTGCGCAGTTGGTCGGCGACGTATTGGCGGATTTGGTTGTGCATGACAATAGCGCGCGATTAGAGGCTCTAATGCATGAAGTACTCTCCTCAATGGCCTGCCATGGTTCTGTTCGTGCTAATCGCGCACTGAGTATTACCGAAATGAATGCATTGCTGCGGCAAATGGAGGTCACGCCTCGTAGTGGACAGTGCAACCATGGTCGACCCACATGGATTGAATTAAGTCTATCGCAACTTGATGGTTGGTTTAAACGTGGCCAATAAATTTGCGGTAAGCTCAACGCATTACGCCAACGCTCCTACAGACGGGCGCCGCGAGCGGCCCGTGGTGTTCATTATGGGGCCCACGGCAACGGGTAAGACAGACGCAGCGGCGGCGTTATCCGAGCGTTTTCCGGTCAGTCTAATCAGTGTCGATTCCTCGTTGGTGTATCGCGGTATGGACATAGGTACAGCTAAGCCCGATGCGGAGTTTTTAGCGCGCTATCCGCATCATTTGATTGATATTCGAAATCCTAACCAGACCTACTCGGCGGCTGAGTTCCATGCTGATGCCCTTGCTTTAATCCAACAAGCGCATAGCCAAGAACGCATTCCTGTGTTGGTGGGAGGAACTTTTTTTTATTTCAATGCATTAGAACAGGGTTTAGATGATTTGCCCGCGGCACAAGATGAATTGCGGCAGTCGCTACAGTCTGAGGCCGATGATATCGGCTGGCCGGCCTTGCATGCGCGTTTGAGGGCGTTAGATCCCGATACGGCGCAGCGCATTCAACCGACCGATGCACAGCGTATTCAACGCGCACTGGAAATCATTTTAATCACAGGCAAGCCGATCGAACGAGCAAAGCGTCGCTCGACGGAGCTAGCCGGCTGCCGAATCATTAAAGTTGGATTAAGTTTTTCGGATCGAACCGTCCTGCATAGGAGAATTGCACAGCGCTATGTTCATATGCTCGAGGCGGGGCTGGTCGACGAAGTTACGGCACTGCTTGAATCTGGTGTAAGTGCCGATACAACGGCAATGCGTATGATTGGTTATCGGCAGACGCTTGAATTTTTGCGAGGAGACATTACCTTAGAAGAGTCTCGGCAAAAAGGAGTGGCGGCCACTCGCCAGTTGGCCAAGCGTCAATTAACGTGGATGCGCAATCAAAGTAATCTGCTTTGGTGGGTGGATGCAGGGCTAGAAAGCAAAAATTTTGATTTGCTGAGTCTGTTCATTGCGCAATATTTGCAATAAACGTCATATGTATCGAATATACTCGAACCGTATCTTCATACGATTTTGCACGGAATTGCGCATACTGTTTCAACATTAAAGAATTAGCGACACGATGAGGTGTGCTGTTTTGGCTCGATGACACGAAGTGATCGTTCTGTTTTTTGGAAAAAGGAACGCAAACTCGCTTTCTAGCAACTTGAGTAGAGCAGAAATTGATTATCAACTATTCAACCACAGCTATTCATGTACAACGGGTCATTTGCAACGGGGAATAGCTGAATAATTTACTCGAAGGCAGTGACGAAACGTAGAGCATTGACAACAACAATAATTCTTTGAAGGTGCATTGGGGTACGAGGCGAACGAAAGTGCATAACTTTTAAAGCACCTAGCGTTGGTCAGCAAATGGTAAGTACTCTAACCGCGATTCAATAACGACACAAAAGCTACGGCATAGAACAATGGCACAAAATAAAGGGACAGCACTGCAAGATCCATTTTTAAACACGCTGCGCAAAGAAAAAATCCCCGTCGCGATTTACTTGGTAAACGGCATTAAACTGCAAGGCCAAGTCGAATCCTTCGATCAGTTCGTGATCGTTCTTCGCAATACGGTCAATCAAATGATCTATAAGCATGCAGTTTCGACTGTCGTGCCTACGAAGGCCGTGAAAATTGATTACGAGGATGATGGCACTGAATAGGCCTTTCTGTTTAATGGCTGTTACTGCGCTCAATTCTCAGTCCAAGCATCGCCGTTTCGCGATGCCGAGAGAGGTTCTTAGCGATCTTAATGCGCTCCGAGTAACTATCAACCTTCAGTCCAAGCATTGATCGAACTAGTTGAAGCACCTAAAAATCCGCGTGCGTTGATTTTATTTCAACGCGATTCGGCCCATGGGGACGATTCGATTCTCGAAGAAATCAAACTGCTCGCAATCTCTGCGGGAGCAGAGGTGGTTGATGTGGTTACCGCCTTTCGCCGGTCTCCTGATCCTGCTACGTTTGTCGGCAAGGGTAAAGTTGAGGAGATTAAGCAATTAGCGCAAGCGCTCGAAATTGATTTAGTGGTACTCAATCACAGCGTTAGCCCTATTCAGGAACGTAATTTAGAACGCGCTCTGGAAGTCAGGGTGTTAGACCGCACTGGGCTGATATTAGATATTTTTGCGCAACGAGCGCAGAGCCACGAAGGTAAGTTGCAAGTTGAATTAGCACAGTTAGAGCACCTATCTACGCGCTTGGTACGTGGCTGGACTCACTTAGAACGACAAAAGGGCGGCATTGGATTACGCGGGCCAGGTGAGACGCAACTCGAGACCGACCGACGGTTGATCGGACACCGCATCAAGATGCTCAATAAACGTTTAGAGGTGGTTGCCTCGCAGCGTCAATTGCGCCGCAAATCACGCGACAAAGTGCCTGTTCCTACAGTGTCATTAGTGGGCTACACGAATGCCGGGAAATCGTCACTATTTAATCGCTTAACCAATGCTGGCGTCGTGGCGCAAGACCAATTGTTTGCCACCTTAGACACGACCATGCGTCGGATTGAGCTAGCTGAATATGGCGATGTAATACTATCCGACACGGTTGGGTTTATTAGCGACTTACCGCATGCGCTCGTTAAAGCATTTCACTCCACCTTAGACGAAGTCAGCAATGCGCATTTGTTATTGCATGTGGTGGATGCGGCCAATGAGCAACGAGAACAATGCATGGCAGACGTGGCAAAGGTGCTCAACGAGATTGAGGCTAGTCAGGTGCCGACTATTTTAGTTTACAACAAAGTGGATTTATTGAATGCTCCGGCGCATCACAGTGTTGATGCCAATGGTTTGATCGATCGGGTGTGGTTATCAGCGCACACCGGCGAAGGGATTGAGGGCTTACTCGAAGCCATCACTCAGCGCTTAGCCTTGTTGCACAAGCGGTGTACGGTCACTTTATCGGCAGCACAGGGTAAGTTGCGGGCGGAACTGTACCAAAAGTCCGTTATCCGTGAAGAACAGATCAATGACGATGGTTCGTTTTCGCTAGAATTAGAGCTATCGAGCGCTGATTTTGGTTGGTTGCAAAAGCAACTGCCGCAGCAAATGTTGAGCGCTTTGGCAAATTGAAGCGCAAATGTACGCATCTAACTCACGCGATTTTGATACCATCGCGTCCATAAATAGTAATCCAGTACTGGAGAGAAGCAAATGCCTTGGAATGAACCAGGATCAGGGAGTAAAGACCCATGGGGTAACCGCAACCGCGGTAACAGCCCCGATATTGAAGAAGTGATAAACAATGTACGCAAACGGTTTGGCGGCGGCGGGGGCGGTGGCAAATCGTCCGGTTCTGCATTTCCGCAAATCGCGTTGATCTTATTGGCGCTGTTTATATTTTGGGGCTTCCGATCTGTGTACACAGTGCAAGAGGGCTTCGAGAGTATCGAACTGCGCTTTGGCAAGTACCATGAAACGGTTGGCGCCGGCTTGCAATTTGTATTGTGGCCGATCGAGACGAATATCATCATTAATTCGAAGAATATTCGTACCGTGGAAATTGGTTTTAGAAAGGCGAATGGCGTCACTCGAGCCGTGCCACCCGAAGCGCAAATGTTAACGACTGACGAAAATATTGCGGATGTCAGTTTGGCGGTGCAGTACAACATTCGCAACGTAGAGGATCTGCTCTTTCAAGTAGGCGATGTTGAGCGTCCTGGCCAAATAGAAGAAGTCGTTCGGGGCGCGACGGAAAGCGCATTGCGCGAGACGGTGGGTAGTACCACCATGGACGCCTTATTCAACCGAGGTAGAGCCTTGGTTGAGGATAACACCAAAGTGCTATTGCAACGTATCTTGGATCGGTACCAAACCGGTATTCATGTGGTCGCGATCGAAATGCAGGCCGCCCAGCCACCACAAGAAGTACGCGCCGCGTTTGATAACGTGAACCGGGCGGATCAACGCGAGCAACAGTTAATTAAAGAAGCCAGAGCTTACGAGGAAAAAGTCGTCCTTCAGGCTCAGGGCCAAGCGGCTCGTTTAATTGCGACGGCCACAGGTTATCGAGATGCCGTGATTGCTAAGGCGAGTGGTGAAACGCAGCGTTTTACTCAAATTCTGGATGAATACCGTAAAGCACCTGACGTGACACGAACGCGTCTTTATATTGAAACAATGGAAGAAGTATTGGGCGACACCAACAAAATACTCATTGATCAAGAGGGTGGCAACAACATGATGTATCTGCCGCTTGATCAGATTATGAAAAATAGTCGACGTGAAAAAGCGGTATCGAGTGATGCGAATATGGCAGACCCCACTGAAATACCTGATGCGGGCGATGCTCCAGTAAGGAGAGGACGATAAAATGGAAAGCAGATTAATATTTTTCGCAGCGGTTACGGCACTCATCATTGTATTGTTGCAGTCAACGCTTTTTACGGTTAAAGAATACGAGCGTGCGGTGCTATTTCGCTTTGGCGAGTTTGTCTCGGAAGAGTTAGAACCTGGGTTGCACTTTAAACTTCCCGTGTTGAATACCGTACGCAAATTTGATATGCGCGTGCAAACCATGGATTCGGACCCAGAAGGTTTTCTAACTGAGAACAACCAAGAGCTCTTAATCGATAGCTTTGTTAAGTGGCGTATTCGCGACATTAAACAATACATTTTGGCGGTAGCTGGTCGTGCTGAAATAGCCGAAACCCGTTTAGCTCAGCAAGTGAACAGTAGCTTGCGGGGTGAAGTAGGTAAACGCTCGATTTCTGAGGTGGTGGCGGGCGATCGCGCAACCATTATGGACGTTGTGCAGAAAGCCATTGATGCTGAGTCCGAAAAATTTGGCGTTGAGGTGATCGACGTGCGGCTAAAGCGCGTGGATTATGCGGATAAAATCCGCGATTCAGTGTTTCGCGACATGGAGTCAGAACGGAATGTACTCGTACAACAGCGTGAGTCAACGGGTAAAAAGGTGGCCGAAGAAATTCGCTCGAAAGCCGATGCCACGGGAGTAGTGGCCATTGCCGATGCGGAGCGAGATGCGAATGTTATTCGAGGTGAAGGCGAAGCAACGGCTACTCGCATTTACGCTGAAGCGTTCGGCCAAGACAAAGAGTTTTACGAATACTATCGTTCACTTGAAGCCTACAAGCAGACTTTTTCGTCTGGCAGCGACTTTATGGTGATTGAGCCTGACTCAGAATTCTTTAAGTACTTTAAGCAAAATAGTAATTAGTACTAAATCAACCATTGTGTGGTGTTCACACAATGGTTGATTGTCAGTTGTTTTACCCAGTTCGTGTTGCTGATTTGATTAAAGATAGCCTGTTGGTAGCTCACCTGTTTTTTGTTGTGGGCTGATTTGCCCAACGCGAGCTGGCGTACTGTGCCTGCACTCAGAGCAACTAAATTGTTGCTCCTTAGCGATAAACGTACCCATTGCAGTGGTTAAGCACGTATAATCGCTAACCGTGATCAAGCTCAAAAACTCCCCCAGTTATAGTCATGGTGTATAGCGCGACCTGGATGTTGCCAGAAGGCGTCGAAGAAATACTGCCCACCGAAGCGAACCAATTAGAACTGCTGCGCCGCCAGGTGCTCGATATGCTGTTCGAGCGAGGATTCAATTTAGTGATGCCGCCTGTTATGGAGTTTGTGGACTCCTTGCTTACCGGTACGGGTAAAGAGCTCGATACGCAAACCTACAAGTTTATGGATCAGCACACTCAGCGGATGTTAGGCATTCGGGCTGACATTACCCCGCAAATTGCACGTATTGATGCACACCATTTAAGTGACAATCCGGTAAACCGCTTATGTTACGTGGGTACAGTGCTACGCACGCGCCCCGATCAAATGGGCGGACAGCGCGAACTCATGCAACTCGGAGCTGAGATTTTTGGGATTAGTGATGAGAGTGCCGATTTAGAAATACTCGAAGCCATGCTTACCACGTTGGCGATGAGTGTTACGGGGCCTCTAACCTTAAGCTTAAGCCATGCGGGTATTTATTTATCCTTGATTGCTGCGCAAAATATTAAGGCTTCGATGGAAGTGGATCTATTGGACGTCTTAGCGCGAAAGTCGTTGCCAGATCTCCAGTCTATGCAGGATTCGATTGATATTACCCCGTTTCAGGCATTACTCGAACTCCAAGGTAGTGCCGATGTGTTAGACAGTGCACGCGCGGCACTGGAGCAATACTTGGCTGAGCTAACCCCTATTGATGCGGCGCTTGACCAACTCAAAGCAGTGGTGGGACGTTTATCTGCCGAGCATCCGGAGCTCGATATTCATATTGATTTGGCGGATGTTTCAGGTTACCGCTATCACACTGGCTTGAAATATTCGGCCTATATACAAAATCATGGCCGCGCGATCGCGAAGGGCGGCCGTTATGATGCCGTTGGCGAGTTGTTTGGCCGAGCGCGTCCAGCTACGGGTTTCAGCGCTGACCTTAAATCACTATTTAGAAACTAAAATAAAAAAAATGGGTAAAAAAGTAATTGTTGTCGGCACGCAGTGGGGCGACGAAGGCAAAGGTAAGGTCGTCGATCTGCTGACCGAAACAGCCGATGTGGTGGTGCGCTTTCAAGGGGGGCACAATGCTGGACATACGCTCGTTATTGACGGCCATAAAACCGTATTGCATTTGATTCCGTCCGGTATTTTACGCGCTAATGTTCACTGCCTAATTGGCAACGGGGTAGTGCTATCGCCCGATGCGCTTTTTCATGAGATGGACGAATTGGAGGCGCGTGGCGTGCCAGTCAGTGCTCGTTTAGGAATCTCCGAGGCGTGTCCGTTAATTTTGCCGTATCACGTCGCCTTGGATCAGGCGCGAGAGCTCAAGCGTGGGAAGACCGCGATTGGTACAACGGGACGCGGTATAGGGCCCGCGTATGAAGATAAAGTAGCGCGCCGTGCTTTGCGTTTAGGTGATCTTGTATACGACTATGATTTTGCCGAGAAGCTCAAGACGGTAATGGAGTATCACAACTTTTCCTTAAAACAGTATTATCACGTAGCACCCCTTGATTACGCGGCGGTGTTGGAGCAGTCACTCGCGTTTAAAGAGCGTTTAGCCCCACTGACGGTTGATGTAACCCAACTGCTGGACGATTATGCGCGCGCTGGGCGGGCCATGATGTTCGAGGGGGCGCAGGGTATGATGTTAGACGTGGATCACGGTACATATCCTTACGTCACCTCGTCTAACACCTCCGCGGGTTATGCTGCTAGCGGTAGTGGCGTGGGCCCGTGTGAGTTTGACGAAGTACTCGGAATTGTTAAGGCCTACACAACCCGCGTGGGGGCTGGCCCTTTTCCTACCGAATTATCCTGCGAAGTAGGTCGGCACCTCGGTGAAAAAGGCCATGAGTTTGGTGCTACTACAGGTCGATCAAGGCGCTGTGGTTGGTTCGATGCCGTGATCATGCGCCGGTCACGACAAGTTAATGGGCTCACCACGCTATGTCTGACTAAGTTAGACGTGCTCGATGGCCTAGAGGAAATTAAAATTTGTACCGCTTATGCGATGGGCGACCGAGTTCTGGACGTTGCGCCGGTTGGTGCCGAAGCGTTGGCTGCCTGTACGCCTATTTACGAAACAATGCCTGGTTGGTCTAGTGCCACAGCTGGGATTAAACAAATAGATGCACTCCCTAAACAAGCACTCGCCTATATCAACCGAATCGAAGAGTTGGTGGGCGTGCCGATCACAATCATATCAACGGGCCCCGACCGCGCGGAAACAATGGTCATCAAGGACCCCTTCGATTAACACAATTAAAGGACATTCAAGGACTTGAATAAACATACATCAAAAAAAGATAAGGCCGGGAAGGCTACTAAACAAAAACGCTTGAGCACCGACATCGTGCTCAAATATTTATCACAGCGCCGCGAGCCTGCCAATACCAAAGGTGTGGCGGAAACGCTCGGTCGAATTGGCAAAGAAGGCCGACAAGAAACGTTCGAAGTGCTAGAGCAGCTGCGCGATCAAGGCAAAGTGGCACAGCTAAGCAAGCATCGGTGGGCTTTACCTCATGCAATACAGGACCATGAAGGGAGAGTGGTGGGCCATGTGGATGGCCACGGTTATGTGTTAAGCGACACCACCAAAGAAAAAATCTCCTTACGGGCGCAGGATATGCGCGAGGTTTTGCATAACGATCGCGTACGTATTCGCGTTACGGGTCGCGATCGACGGCAAAATCTATTTGGCGAGATCATCGAAGTGCTCGAACGTGGTAATCAAACCATTGTGGGGCGCTATTTCCACGAAAGCGGAATTGGTTTTGTCGTGCCAGACGATCAGCGCATTGGTCAGGACATATTGGTGCTGCCCGAAAACGTGAAAGGGGCAACGCAAGGCCAAGTAGTGGTGGTGCGGTTGTCAAAATACCCTAGTAAGCACTTCCAGCCTGTGGGCGAAATCGTCGAAGTCTTGGGTGACTACCTTGCGCCTGGCATGGAGATCGAAATTGCGTTACGCAAGCATAACCTTCCTACGGCCTGGCCCGTACCCGTGCTCGAACAAGTTGCAACGATTGACGATGAGGTGCAGGCAGCAGATAAGCGGGATCGTTTAGACTTGCGTCAATTACCATTAGTAACGATCGACGGAGCGGATGCCCGTGACTTCGATGATGCAGTTTTTTGCGAACCGCAAGCAAAAGGAGGGTTTCGGTTGGTGGTTGCAATTGCCGATGTGTCGCATTACGTTGGAGAAGGCACAGCGCTGGATTTAGAAGCATGGCAGCGTGGTACCTCCGTGTATTTTCCTAGCAACGTGATCCCAATGTTGCCCGAGAAGCTTTCCAACGGTTTGTGTTCGCTCAATCCAAAAGTTGACCGCCTCTGTTTCGCCTGTGATATGCAGATTAATGCGAACGGCGAAATTGTAGAGTATGACTTCCAGCCTGCAGTGATGCATTCACATGCGCGCTTAACGTATGAAATGGTTGCGGAGTACATGCAAAATGGCGCGAGCGAGTTAATTGAGCCGTCTTTGTGGCCGGCCATTGATGCGCTAGTGAGCGTGTCGGCCGCGTTAGGCAAGCAGCGGCGATTGACGGGCGCATTGGAGTTTGAAATTCCCGAGCCAGTCATTATTTTTAGTGACGATCGTAAAATCGAGAAAGTGATAGCGCGTCAACGCAATGATGCGCATAAGCTAATCGAAGAATGTATGTTGGCTGCTAATATTTGTGCCGCTTTAGCATTGGACGAATCAGCTTTAGTGGGCATTTATCGAGTGCACGAAGATCCCGAGGAGGATCGGGTCGCCGATGCTCGTGCGTTCTTGCGTCAGTTCAAACTGCTGCTGGGCGGCGGAGATGCCCCTCGGCCGAAGCATTTTTCTGAAGTGATTAAGCAAGTGACGGACCCGTTGGTCTCTAAAGTGGTACAGACCGCATTGCTCAGAAGCATGAAGCAAGCTCGATATAGCACCGAAAACAACGGCCATTTTGCACTTGATTTTGATTCGTATACTCATTTTACTTCGCCTATCCGACGGTATACAGACCTAGTCGTTCATCGGCAATTAAAACGGCGGGTAGCTAATCGCGACGCGCAGGATGGCGATGACATGCTGAGTCGCTTGGAACAAACGGCTGAGCAAGCATCGATGACTGAGCGCCGCGCTGAAACCGCAACACGCGAGGTAACCCAATGGCTGCGCTGTGAGTTTATGAGCCACAAAGTGGGTGAAGAGTTGCTGGGCACGGTCAACACCGTGACCGATTTTGGCTTGTTCATTGAGCTAAATGACTTTTATATCGAAGGACTCGTCCACATTACGGGTTTGGGGCAAGATTATTATCGCTTTGACGAAGAGCACCGTAAATTAATTGGCGAGCGCTCAGGCCGCACCTATGCAGCGGGTGACCAGCTTAAAGTAAGAGTGAGTCGAGTCGACATGGACCAGCTTAAGATAGATTTCGATCTTGCAGAAGTAGTCGCCCAAGAACGCTCAGCTCGGCACTCTCGTCAGAGAGGGGGGCAGGATCGTAGCAGTGGCCAAAAGCCTAAGGCTGCGCAGCGAGGTGACCAGCCTAGCGCCACGCGTAATAACCAGCCCAGCGCCACGCGTAATAAAAAGTCACGCCGCAGATGAGCGCTAAAAGCTATTGGGTTGCAGGTAATCATGCGGTGCGAGCTGTGTTAAGGCTTGGTCCGGAGCGGGTGCTCAAAGCCGCTACCACGGGTCACTTCAATGCGGATCAAGCTGACATTGAGCAACAATTGCTAACGCTAGGAGTAGCCCGTGAAGTACTGGATAAACAGCGCTTGAGTAAATTGCTCGACAGCGATCAACACCAAGGTATAGCGGTGCAAGTGCGCGCAAAGCTTGAGCTGGGTGACCGCGAATTACAGCAAAAATTGGCGCAAGATATGCCCGCTCCGTGGCTGTTTCTAGTTTTGGATCAGGTTCAAGATCCGCACAATTTAGGCGCCTGTTTACGTACGGCTGATGCGGCGGGTGTGCATGGCGTGATTGTACCTAAAGATAACTCAGCACCGATGTCTCCCACCGTGCAAAAAGTGGCGAGCGGCGCGGCTGAAACCGTGGATATATACCGTGTTACCAATTTAGCGCGCAGCCTCGATGTGCTCAAACAAGCCGGTGTGTGGGTGCTGGGGACGTCGGATCAAGCATCTCACTCTTTATATAAGCAGGACCTGAAAGGTCCGATCGCCTTGCTGATGGGGGCGGAAGGAAAAGGGCTACGCCGTCTTACCGAGCAGGCTTGCGACGTGTTGGTGAGCCTGCCTATGGCAGGACAATGCGTGTCGAGCTTAAATGTGAGTGTGGCGACCGGTGTGTGTCTTTATGAAGCTTTACGTCAACGCCAATCGGTCGCTACAGGGGGCACCTGCGCCTAGATTTAAGTCAAGTGGGATTCAGGCTTTGATTACGGCGCAATTTTTAGTGTAAGTACAGAGTCG
>CAYOXK010000020.1:31372-34848 GCA_964407915.1 uncultured Gammaproteobacteria bacterium | reverse complement strand
GGTACTCTGGCCAAAAGCGTTCCCGAAAATGGCGTGATAGTTGAAATTGGCCCTCTGTTCGGCAGCAGTACATGGGTTTTAGCCAAAAACTCTCATCCTAGTGTTAGAGTCTTTAGCATCGACACATGGGAGCCCGCGCCATGGATCACCAAAGTTGAGTCTAAGTATCGGAATGTCAAAAGTTTTTCACTCGAGGCTTTTAAGTACTATACAAGAGATTGTGAGAATGTTTTCCCGATTCAAGGATGGAGCCCTGCTGTCGTTAGTGATTGGAGTTTGCCTATCGATATGTTCTTCGACGATGCCACGCACGGCGACCCGGGATTTTCAGAGAATTTAAACTTCTTTTCACCCTTCGTGAAACCAGGCGCCATACTCTGCGGTGACGATTATTCTCACGGTTGGCCCGACATTGTGAGTGTCGTTGATCGTCAAGCTCAGAAATGGGGACGCAATCCAGAGGTTGCTGGGCGAGTCTGGGCAATACGCGCGCCAGACAAAACGAGTGAGACTTCACTACCAGTAAATCTTGCACCTAAGTATGGCGACGTTCCAGAGGTTAAATTCAATATTCGATCCAACAGCGGGCGATTGTTCAACGAGACCGCTGGTGTCTGGGCAGGGGCCGTGCATCAGCGCGACCTCATTACCTCTATTTCCGCCGAGTACGTACACAAAAATCTGGACATAGAGCTCACTCTGAAACTGGAAACCTCAAACGGTAGGCTATTGCATCTTCCAACCAACGGCCAAACAGTAGAGCTTGAGCCAAATGAACATATTTGTGGGTTCTGCTCGCAGATAAGTGGGTCAGACAGAAAACGCTTCTCGGTTATTTCAGAAGCATCTTTTACGTGGTTTACAGGCACGGGAGCCGTGTTTCCAATAGTAGGTCAAACAAAACCCGGATGGCTACGGTGTAAAAATGAACACTATGCTTTAACGGCAGTTAGACTTCAGTTCAAGAATCGTAAAATAGAATTTGTTGAACGCCTAAAGCGCACGATTGCGGCCATCAGAAGCAATAGCGGCAAGGAATTACTCGCTAAACTAAAGCGCGGGCTTAGCGGTTAAAACTAAGTTGGCAAACTACACTATATGTCTTGAAATTTGTAGCCTCGCAACAATCATTCAAGACGCTTACCTCAAACCCAACAAATTTCAATCTTAGCAACTGTCTCTATCAAAGACTAAAGATGAACTTGGCCTTAAATCGGTAGTAATGAATACAAACCCTTTAGTGATCGTCAGCCTTAGACATTCCGATTCAATCGCGGATCTCAAGCAGACTATTGAGTACTATAAGGCAATCGGTGCTCGGCAATTTCAATTTGTCACGAACCAAGCTTTTGATCTCACTGGGTTGAGTTCAGAGCACCCTCGTCTCAGACTGAGCGTGTTTGAGTCCAATGCCGAAGATGCACACTTGCGAGCACAAGCATGCTTAACCTCGCTGGAAGTAGGAACGTGGGTGATCGTTACACGAACCCACCAATTTTTTCACTTCGCCTTAAGTGAGTTGCTCGGCTTTGAGGGACTGGTTGAATATCTAGAACTGCAACATTCCAGCGCTCTGCTCTGTGTTAAGTTGTTAGCCAAAATTGAAGATAGTAGACCATTTAATCTCGCACGATTAACAGGTTTGAGTTCACATGAAGAATCGACAGAACTTGAGGTATACACCGAAGTCTATGTAGAGCCATCAGAAAACTATCCTTACGTCAAGTTTGTTGGTAGTGGGGAGCCCTATAAAGATCAAGTTTCGTTGACAGCAATACCTCTATTCAAAACACAAGAAGGCATCTCACTCGATGCGAATTTTCTACCCTTGAGTCAACTGATATTATCCGACATTATCGGCGCTGTTGTTCAAACTGAAGCTCAACACTCAAGCCACGGAGGCGAAACTTGTTCCACCGTATCGGGCACGCAAAGTCTTATCGAGATGGGGTTCATTACACTTACAAAACCCTATATTGATTGGTGTTTTGACTGCGCAGGAAGGGGCCTCATAGCACCGAACGCTCATGCAATCGACACCATACAAACTTTTAAAAAAGCAAGTTTTATCGATGGACGTCGAGAATATACTTCATACAGTGATCTGTTACGTTTCTGGGACACCTGGATATCAAGGCTTTAGAGCCTCTTCTTATAACGGAAAAGCTATATGCGATTCATAAGTGGCCTACAACCTGGCTCTAAAGTTGAAGGCGTCTTAGCCTTCGGCACCGTCTTGAACGAGATTCAAAGGCTACCTTACTTCTTGCAATATCATCGAGATCTCGGGGTGTCACACTTTTTTTTAGTCGACAATGGCTCAGAGGATGGCTCATTGAGTTATCTCGAAGCACAAGACGATGTCACGCTCTATGCAACCAACGAGTCTTACAATTTGGAGATGCGCGGTGTCACCTGGCTGGATGATCTAAAGTTTGACTATGCCCTGAATCAATGGTGCTTAACCCTTGATATTGATGAACTATTTGTTTACCCAAACAGCGAAACGATTCCTATCGATAGTCTTTGCAATTATTTAGACAGCGAAGGTTATATCGGTGTTTTTTCACTGATGATCGACTTCTACGACGATAAGCGGCTTTGCGACTATAAGTATCAACCGAGCAAACCATTTTGGGAATTTTCGCCATTTTTTGATTCCAGTGGTTATTTTGTTCGCCCAGTAAAGCAGTTCCCCTATTTCGGTCTATATGGAGGCCCTAGGTACCGCACGTTCTATCGTCAACAAACCAGCGCGCAAGGGCCGACCATGCGCAAGATTCCGCTAGTGAAATGGAACGATGGTGTCGACTACCTCTTGAGCACTCATGCGACACCCTTCCTCAATCTAGCGGATGTCACTTCAGCGATCTTACATTTTAGGTTTTTAGTTGATTTTGAAGAGCTTATGCAGGCAGAAACAACTAAACATTACGTTGGCCTAAGTGATCATGCGCGCTACTTGGCCGAACTCGGTGCGACGCCCGAAAGAAATCTGCATTGCGATAAAAGCGTAAAATACGGCGGGTCTGAGCAACTCATTTCATTGGCGTTGATCAAAACTTCTTCACCTTGGCTTGCCTGGCAAAAAGCCCATGAGCCTCAGCATATGAGTCAACAAAGGATTTCAATTAGCCCGAAAGAAAATCCGCGTATGACCCTTAGATCATTCGCATGCCTTTGGCCAAGCCTTGCCGAGCAACAGCTACAATTATCACCTAGCAAGCTAAGTGTGGCGGTGGTGATTCGCGTGCTTGATAACCCCCGCTACCTTAACCGCGCTGTAAAATCCGCTCTCAACCAGCCTGAAGTCATTCAAATCATACTCGTCCATAACGAAGTCTCTGAACGAGTAAGAGCGATATTAGGTCAAGTCACAAAAAGATACGCCAAGGTAAAAAGTGTGGATGTCGGTTCTGGCTGTAAAGAACTTTCGATTCAGCATTGCCTTATTCAGACCCGAGACTTGATAGATG
>CAYOXK010000020.1:0-31362 GCA_964407915.1 uncultured Gammaproteobacteria bacterium | reverse complement strand
TGCCGATTTAGTCACGGTGCATGACTCCATAGATAAAATCACTGAAGCCCGGTTTCAACGTGACATCTTTGCACTAGAGTCGGATACCCAGCTTGAGGGTGTGTTTGGTCGCCACACACTGCAATACGAATCCGCAGACGCAAAAAGAAGCAAGGTGCAAAAAGCAGTCGACTTTCTTGACGTTCTCTCAAAACGATTCAGTCGAGGTGGCGTTCGAAATATTGTCAAAATTCACAAGGGCGTACCACACCCCTCTACGTTAACTTTTAGGTCAGCATTGTTAAACCGCAGCTGGTTTGATAGCGGGACAACCGACGACAGTGTGTTTAGTTTTCTAATGCTATTAAAGGGCAATTTCAAAGATTGTACCGAACAAGTTCCTTGCAGTTCATTGTTGGTCAGTCAAGAAAATCAGAGAATCTCTGAAATCAACTTCGACCCCGATCTTAAATGCCTCCTCGGTTTATTCTTCAATATAACTGAATTACGCGGCGGATACCTTGAGGCCTCTTATGTCCTTCAATCTGTCTACGTGAAACTCAATTCATCTGATTTTTCTTATGAGCAGCGCAGAGAGACAATACGCACTATCTCATTAATGCTAAATACGAATGCGCAAAGCTTCTTGTTTCTAATGCTCGATAGCTGTCAAATTGCACCGACTATGAAGAAGCATGTAAAGCAAACTTGGCGAGAAATCGGCATCGAAATATCGAAAATTGTTCGACCAACGTCGAGATGGCCCTATATTACCGATAGCAACTATCGAGTTCCTTTACTAACAAGAGCCAAACAAATGTTGGTTGAAAAAGCCAAAGAGTTCCTATTTCGACATTGATTGTTGCCGTACCCCCACACTTCTAAATCAAAACACATTGTGCAAGAATTTGACCGATAGAGTCCTACGGTAATCCCCCCTAGAAATAACTGAGTTCAAAAGTAGAATATTCTTGTAATCTAAACGCAGGAGATTCTGCATGAAAAAATCTAAATATTCGGACAGTCAGATACTGGCGATCCTCAATCAATCTGAAGCCGGCACACCAGTGCCAGAACTGTGCCGCGAACACGGTATGAGCTCGGCTACGTTCTATAAGTGGCGTGCGAAATACGGCGGCATGGATGCCTCGCTGATGGCGAGGCTAAAAGAACTGGAGGATGAAAACCGTCGTTTGAAGAAGATGTACGCGGATGAGCGACTCAAAGCTGAGATAGTGCAGGAAGCCTTATCAAAAAAGTGGTAAGGCCGTCTCAGCGCAAATTAATGGTGTCAGACGGCCGTTGCCAATCATGAAGTCAGCATTCGTTTCGCCTGCAACGCGTTTCGCGTGAGCGAAACGTGTTACCGCTACCAAGCGATACTCTGTGATGAGAATGCTGAGATCTCTGACTGGTTGATTAAGCTTACCGAGAAAGAATCCGATTGGGGCTTCGGACTGTGCTTCGATTACTTACGCAACGTGAAGCTCTTTCGTTGGAACCACAAACGTGTGTACCGCATCTACTGTGAGTTGGCACTGAACTTGCGGATCAAGCCGCGTCGGCGCTTGAACCGCAACAAGCCTGAGCCGCTGAAGGAGCCGATCCGAAAGGATCAGGTGTGGTCAATCGACTTTATGCACGATCAGCTCTCGGATCAACGCAACTTCCGTCTGTTCAATGTGATCGATGACTTCAAGCGAGAGGGTCTGGCGATTGAAGTAGGCTTCTCGCTTCCCTCAATACGAGTTATTCGAGTCCTAAATCAGCTACTGGAGTGGCGCGATACACCGGTCGCGATTCGCTGTGATAATGGCCCAGAGTTCATCAGTAATGAGTTCGTGGAATGGGCTAAATCGAAAAATATTCGCATCGACTATATCCAGCCTGGAAACCCTCAACAGAATGCTTATATTGAACGGCACAATCGTACGATAAGATTCAGCTGGCTCAGTAAGCTGTTCGATTCGTTAGACCAGGTGCAAGATTATGCAACGAAGTGGCTTTGGTTTTACAATAACGAACGACCACATAAAGCTAACGGTGGACGGCCTCCCTTGATGGCCGCATAAGCTCTACTTTTAGACTTATTTAAAAATGGGAGGATTACCCTACCGAGGTAAGACGTGGATCATTTCGAGAACGCCTTGCTTTCTGGCTACATAGCACTTTGTGAACAAAACTAATTAACTCAATACTCATCATAGTCAATACACTCTATTATCCGACTTTGCGGATTAATCTCAGTTGCTTCTAATTGGCATTCTGAGCATATCTGAAGCCGTAAACTGCAATTGAAAACAATTATTAATGCAACAACGCATAGTCTTTTGCGCATTCAATCTAATCTACCACAATGAAAGCCACTGCTAATTTTTTATGGTTAAAAATAAGCTTAAGCCTCTAGGCAACTATAGAGCAGATATAGATGGTCTTCGAGGCATAGCTGTTTTAGCAGTTATTTTCTATCATCTTGAGTTTTCTTTGTTCAAAGGAGGATTCGTTGGTGTCGACGTATTCTTTGTAATTAGTGGCTTTTTAATAACTAAAATCATCTTAGCCAGCCTTGAACAAAACCAATTCAGTTTTAAACATTTTTACGTTCGAAGAATAAGACGCTTGCTTCCAGCTCTTTTCACCGTGGCGCTAGTAGTGCTAATAATGTCATTTGTATTATTCCCTGATACAGCTATACAAAGTACCGCTGGCGAAGTGCTATTTAGCATGCTTTCTATCTCGAATTTCTACTTTTGGAGCGAATCAGGCTATTTTGACAAAGAGGCAATAACAAAGCCCTTGTTGCACACTTGGTCTCTCGGTGTAGAGGAGCAGTTTTATCTTATTTGGCCTTTGACCTTAGTTCTTCTGTATCGCTACGCTAAAAGCGCAGGCGTACTCATCGGAACAACAGTGTTTGGTATCGCCAGCCTCATCACCAGCGAGATACAGCTTAATAGCAATCCCGAAACCGCGTTTTACATGATGCATTTCAGAGTTGGTGAATTCGCTCTTGGTGCCGCGCTGGTATGGTTGAGGTCAACTTCAAATTCAGGGTTTAGGTGGATCTCCGAATTGGCTCTCTTGACGGGACTTGGGCTCATAACCTATTCAGTTTTGCATTTTGAAAGCGGCATGCGTTTTCCGGGATTGGCTGCTCTGGTACCGTGCATCGGGGCCGCTCTAGCAATCTACGGTGGTCAATCAAAAACCCTCGGAGGATTGTTGAGAAGTCGGAGCTTCGTTCACATTGGCCTCCTTAGCTATTCACTGTATTTGGTACATTGGCCAATAATCGTATTCTATTCATACGTGCGTTTCGACTCTCTGTCAGTCGGAAGCAAATTAGTGCTGCTTGTAGTCATATATTTCTTCGCGACACTGCTTTACTACACTGTCGAAAAGCCATTTCGAAATCCAGTACAGGGATCAAAATTTGAATCATCAAGATACTTTCTGATAAGTCTTGCTGGTTCGGCTCTGGCAATAACGTGCATTAGCGCTTTTACATGGGGAAATAGCACCCCAATATTCCGATCAGATTCAGCGGACTTCGTAAGCACAATTATTGCGGAACACCGCCCTAACCGAGGTAGAAAGATTCGTAATCACCAATGTCATTTTGGTGTAAATGCTACGAATATAACCTACTCAGACGAGTGTTTAGAATCGGACTACCTAATCGTAGGCCCTTCCACCGCAGCAGATATATTTGGAGTCTTTAGCACGGCCTATCCAGAAAAAAACATAGGTCAAATAACAGCGCAAGGATGCTTTCCGCAATCAAGAAGCGAATCTACGTGTTCACCAGCATATAGATTTATTGAAGACAACGCAGATGCTATTTGTGAAAAGAAAGCATTATTAATGAATTTTCACAAGCCCTATGGATTTGTGTACGACGACCTAATCGATCGATTTAAAAGCTGCTCAGTTAAGATCTATATTGTTGGACTATGGGGCAAATTGGATAAACCCGTCGAAGACATCCTGCTTCGCTTTCGTAAGGAAATAAAGACTGAAAGGCAATTGAACACTACAGTGCTAAAGTATTTTAACCACCAAGCACTTCTAGAATATAATCAAGACTTGTCGAGGTATGCCGCGAATCGAAATGTAAATTACCGCAGCATGCAAAAACTCTTCGATATGTGCGGCCCACCAAGATATTTGTCTGCTGACAGTAAACTAATGATGCTAGACACGCATCACTTACAGGTACCTGCCATGGAATTCTACGGGAACTGTATTTCAAAGCGTTTTTCCAGCATGTCGGAACTTCTCAACAATTGGCCATTAAGTACAAACTAATCCGACACACCAAGTAAGGTGTACCCCGAAAAGGTCCTCGTTGCTGAGGAGTGACTCAGCTACCAATCTTATAGAGATTGTGAGGCAGGGGCGGCGTCGCGCCCTTACTGGCTACATATTAGGCTTGAAAAAAGTTGTTACAGGGCCTTACGATCAGACCCATCTCGTACCTCAATAAACTTCTATCAGCAACAATGCATGAGGATGACTATGAATTGACATACATTTAGTCGCTCAAACATACATCCCATTTAATTCAACTGGTAACACAATAGAAAATGATAGTTGGTGCTCTAGAACATCGAACAATTTGGTTCCACATTGGCTTTCACAAGACGGGAACCAGCTCAATCCAAAATGTTTTCAACGACGCTCGAGATGTATTATCCGCAAATGGTGTTCTGTTTCCGCGAGTCGGATTTTCACGACCTGTTGATAGAAGTAGCCCCGGTGCTAGCCACGGTCATGGATTGATTGCAAACATGCTGCGTCGTGATCTAAAAATCGACTCTGAAAATAAAGTACTAGCTGAACTCATCGACGAAATAGTAGAGAGTAATTTGCCCATTGTTTTCGTTTCCTCAGAACTATTAGCAACTCCCGGACATGCGGGCACCGCGAGAAATGTTATAAGGCTAATTTCCTTTCTCAACGATAAAGCAAATTCTAAGCAAAGTATTACTGGCGGAGCAGAAATTGTCTACGAACCGCGGATTTTAGTTTTTGTAAGGCGACAAGATTCTTGGATTGATTCTTTGTATCGCGAAATGTTGTGCTGGTCTGGAATACGCGAAACAAGAGATTTGCGTGAGTTCATCAAAGAAGAAGGTATCAATTGGCTCGACTACAAAGCACGATTGCTTCCTTGGCGCGAGGCTTTTGGAGACAGCAGTATTTATATGTATTCATATGAAGAGGCCATAGCCAGTAACGGATTGCTAGCGAAAACGTGTGACATCATTGGGCTTGATAATCAAACGATTGACTCATTAGCGGTACATTCAGAGACGTTTAATAACCCTTCTCTTGAGACCGAATTAGTGGACTTGATGCGGGCTATCAACAGTCAAGCTGACTACTCTAATATCGAAAAATCAAAAATATCCTATGATTTGCTGTCGGGGATTAAAGTAGGATCACCCACTAAAGTTACTCTTTTGGATAAGAAAACTTGGTATGAGGTGCGTGATATTTGTGCCAGTAAAAATTTGGAAATACAAAAAGATTTGGCACCTACTCGGTGCGAATCATTATTATTTCCAAAAGCGATGCCCAGTCTAGCATATGCCAAACAAGCAATAGATTTCGAAAGCGCAAAGACCCTGATCAAGAATTTGCGTTTTCCAGGGTTCGACGAGACTCAGTTTGACAAAAATGGTTGCTTCGGCATCATAACCACGCTCAGACAAAGCGTGCACCATACGCTCGAATTTGTACATTATCACCTTAATATCGGTACTGACTGTATCGTTTTGTTTTTTGATGATCCCCAAGATCTCGCGATAGATATCGTGAGTCGATACGATAGAGTGGTTGTAGTAAAGTGTGATCAAAACCATTGGTATAGCACTTTGGGTCACACCCCAAGGACTAACGCTCAAAAGATTCTGACGAATATGCGGAAGGGGACCGAAATACTTCGTTGCAAAAAGATAGAGTGGGGAATCTGCATTGATGCCGATGAGCTTCTATGGCATAACACGGAAAGGACAATTCAGGCACAATTAGCAAGCGTGGCTCGGGATGTTGGGGTAATAAAAGCTTTCCCGATGGAAAGCGTGCTGACAGAAAAAATGCCGAACCGCTCCTTCAAATCCATTTGGTTTAAACGATTACCAATATCTTCGAACCGCTCCAAGAAGATTGTGAAAGAAGCAGCTTTAAACGCAGTATTGGGAAACAAGCGCAAATTCACTCGTGGTGGGTTCTTTGGGCATATCGAAGGTAAGAGCTTCTACCGCTTAAGACATTCCTTAGCGGAATATAACCACCATAAACCTATCCCGGCATCCCCTAAAACTAGAGTTTTAAATAGCGGGTCAATTTTTATACTCCATTTCGACTGTCCAGAATTTAACGAATGGAAAATGAGGTGGCACCGGCGAATTTTTGGCGAAACTAATGCAATAAATATAAGTGTCAAACGTCAGAAGCAACAGGAAATGATTCGAATCGCATTTGAAACGGGAGGCGCCGCACTTGAGGGGCTTTACAAGAGTTGGTTCTATGTCGGAAATTTAAAACTTACGTATTTTCGGTTGTTTAAACTCATATCTCCTATACAAATTAACTCTTCTATGTTCGCTAGTCCCACAGAGCCACATAGCGATAAAGACTGAAAAGTTGCTCTAATTTTACAGTTCGTTGCCACCCTCATGACTAGCAATCCGAAAAGCCCACTCTTTAGCATAATCATCCCAATCTATAATGTTGAAGACTTCATCTCAGAGTGTTTGGCTTCGGTTTTTTCACAAAAGTATCCAAACGGTGCCCCCCACGCCTATCTCGAAGTCATTGCGATCGACGACTGTTCAACCGACAGGTCGGCCAATATAGTTGCTGAGTACTTACCAAAGCATCCCAACTTAAGACTCATTAAGAACGCAACCAATCTCGGACTAGGGCTGACTAGAAACGTTGGCCTTGATCTCGCTGGCGGCACGCATATCATATTTTTAGACTCCGATGATCGACTAGCGCCAGGATCTTTGGATAGGTTATTTAAGTGCATCGAGCTAAATCCAAGTGCTTGCCTACTTCAAGTCAACCACGTGAAAATCTCGCAAGATGGAGAAAAACAAGGAGTTGGCCACCAAACAGACCTAAATGTCCGTGGCTTCGAAAATTCGCTTGAATTCATTCAAGCTGCATTGTTGCTCAAGCCTAAATACGCTTGGGCAAAGGTTTACAGCCGCGATCTACTGATGCGCAACAAATTTCGATTTAGCACAGGTTTCTACGAGGACATAGCTTGGACGATAGCCGCGATCCTTGCGGCAAGAGAAATCTCCGTGGTAGCGGGTGATTTTTATGAATATCGACAGCGAACAAATTCGATACTACATACTAGCTCAAAGCAACACTTAGATTTCTTTCGGTCTTATGCGACGGCTTTCCGAGAGCATCATTTGAGTCTTACACCAAAGCAATGGATGGCCCTACAAGAGACCTACTTATCAGAAACCTACTACTTGTTAAGAAGCGCTGCTACCAGAATTCCGAGAGGCGAGCTAAGCCACTTTAAAACAGAATACTACTTATTGAAAAATTTATACAATATCAGGTCCTCGACGTTAGCAGGACGGATAAAGCGAATCTACATCTACCTATACTTTTGGCGTAGTTTGCTCAAGCACGGCTAATATCACTTCATTAATCATCAGCATCGTCGGCAAAATCGTTTTGACCCTCACGTGAATTAGGCTTTAAGGCTTCCTTATAAATCTCGATACCGCGCTTAGCTGGACCCGAATATTGTATTACCCCCTTATCCAGAATTAAAACCTTATTACAATACTTCTGAATAACACCTAGCTTGTGACTTGCCATCAACACGATTTTAGCGTCCTCAATAATCTTGGTTAGTGTCGCACCATCGTCAAACTGGGTTTTGTCCATTACCCCAATCCACTCGTCAAAGATCAAGATATCTGAGCTTGCAATATAGAACATGGCAATAATGAGTCGACTGCGCATACCCTTCGATAGCGTTTTTACAGGTTGGTAAGCAAACCGGCCCAATCCGGCTGACTCGATAACACCGGCAACAAACTCATCTAATTGAGAACCGTGCAAACCATGATAATGACCACGCATTAATATGTTTTCCAAGCAGCTCGCCTCTTGCAACATATTGCCACGCATTGACAATGCGGTATACACACCCCCGATTGAGCTGACTTCGCCTATATCAGGGGGCAGAATCATAGACGCGACTTTTAGAAAAGTTGTTTTGCCCGCACCATTCTCTCCCAACAACCCTACCTTATCCCCAGCATTGAAATCGATAGATACGTCTTTCAGCGCATAAAAATCCTTATACTTGGCTCTAAAACCTACCGACGAGTTGGCTTTTAGCTTGAATTTTACAGACACATTTTTAAAGGAAATTGAAGTCATACGCCAAACACATCCTTACGAATGCTTCTTTTGTGCAAAGCCAATACAGATAATCCAACAACGAGAAGCGCTAAGGTTAAAAGAGTGGAGATCAGAAGCTCATTCGGGCCAAGACTGCCAAATACCAGAGGGTCCCTGAGAACAACAAGATAGCTATAGAAGGGGTTGATCAATAACCAATTTTGGTGCTCCCCAAGGCGCTCGGCTTGCCAAATGATGGGAGTTAGTAGGAATGCCATACGCATTATAGTGTCAATCACTGTTCTCATGTCTCTGTATTTCAAACATAGAACACCAACAGTTAACGTAAATCCAAACCCAGATATAACAACGAGCAACACTCCATACAGTAATGATAACAACGCCAACGGAGAAAGCTCGCCGTAAAGCCAAGCAAACAACAGAATGACAGGCATTTTCATCATAAATGAAATCACTGTTTGCATTTGGTCAGACAACACGTACAGCGAAATGGGATCTGAAGAATTAATAATCTGATGACTGTTTTTAATGAAACAGTTCGACGCAAAGGAAACAGCATCGGAAATAAGCCCCCAGCAACCGAATCCAATTAAGATATAAATGAAGAATTCGGTAAATTCATCGCCGCCCCCGCGGCCAAACAACTTGTTCCAGACCAAAGCTATGCAAAAACTTGAAATCAGCAAAAAAATTGGCTCGAGTAAATATCCCAACGACGAAAATCGAACGGATATCTTCTTACGCAAAAACGCGAGGTAGAACGCAAATCGCCATCGTGAAAAGGCAAAATTAAGATCTTCAATTAAAATTGAAAACTTTGAAACACTAACCTTTTGACTAGGCGGGGTCATAGCATCTTATCCAGGGCAAATATCATTTTAGCTAGCGAGTGTGATCTAGATTTGTACGGTGGTTGTCTGGTCATGGGTTTGTCGATGACTGTCTTTTAAGCAAAGGATATTTTTGCGCCTTACTCACAACGCTTTAGTCGCATTATTTGAAGGTGGTGGAGTCAAAAATCGGATACGCGGATCCAAGTTGGCTAGCCCCAACACATCTTCTTCGTACCTTTTATTCAACAGAACTCGTGTTCTTTCAGGAAACTCAGATTCAGATTTTTGAGTTTGGTCAATCGGAAAGACTGGGGTTAAGGCCTGAATCACCTTAACTCTATCTTCCCGACTTAAAAAATGTGCAGAGCTTTCAACAATTGCTTTAACAACGTTACTTGGCGATCTGTAAATCTGCTCGGTTGGATCATACGATAACTCACCGATATCAAGTTGCGTTAGCTCACGCAAAATCTCAGGGAGCAAATCGGCATAGTGTTCATGACCATAAACAACAACTTTCTCTACTGAAGAATCAAGAGAATCTAACATTCGCTTGACGAACGCAGTCCATGAAAAGTCAGCATAGTTAAACGCACCAATATAATCATCAAACGATACATGCCGCTTACTTCGAATATACTCATGGTACATTGATGTAAAGAAGCTGGAGTATTCTCTGATTCCCAAAAAGTACGTAGAAGGCTCTGTTGAAAGCGCCTTCGATAATAGTGCTAGGTTGCGCTCTAATCGAGGGTATAAATGTTCTTGAAGTATCGAAACCGTGCCGCATATATTCTCGTCGAAAATTATAGTAATCGAGCTTGAATCCATCTGCTTCTGCTGACCAGCATGAACCCTGGTCGCAAACATATTTTTGAGATCCAGTTCATACCCTCTTCGCGCGTCATCATTTTGAGCACTCGATATACTTTCAAATAACGCCAACAACTTAGGGCGTAAGTCCTCGGGCAAATGAACTGAAAACCGGTCCTTGAGTGCCCCGTTGCGATTGTTTCTGAGTATTCGCTGAAGATGTGTTGTCGCCGTCTTATGAACCCCAATGTGTACGTGATAGCGATTTGTCATAATTGGCAACCGAATAAGAGCGTAATTACATCCGCTAAACTAACCGAGCGGGCGAAACTCAAATAATTCAATTTCTCTGAACTTATAAAATTAATTGAAACTCTTACAGCGCCCAACAACTTTGAATTTCCCGCCAATTTTGCATTTTTAAGGAGGCCAAACGGTTAGAAGCCAACTGTATGGCTACTGCGAATCATTAAAAGCGGCATACCAGCCCACACTAGCCGAAAGATGCATAAGGCCTCGAAACCTCACCCACAGCGCTGTGCAATCCTTATCGCTGTTTAACCACCCCGATTTTTTTCAAAATTCGAGCAACGATCCGAAATGGCGCGAGCAAATCCCACCATATAGTAGAGTAAAGGATTTGCACCTTTTGATCTGTGCGTAGATTAGAGAAAGCGGTTTCCGACAATATTCTGGCATCTACAAAACCTGCGCTAACTGTTAATTTGCGCAGCGGATACGACGCCCTCCAAACTCGTGACCTAGTCGCGTCAGCTAATTGCTCTTCGATTCCATTTCTTGTCTCCTGCTCCAAACCGCCTCCTGACCCAGGCAAATTAAAACGTGAAACTGCCGGCCACAAGTCAATAAAGCCATCATATAGGATGCGTCGATACTCGATCGCATCAACCGAGGCAGTTGCCGCTTCAAGGTTCTGGAGCAGGCTCTGCTCACTTCTCACATGATCCAAGTATCTTTTTGAGCAGGTAATCAACTTAGTCTCTATTAGAGTATTTGACGACTCCCATTTCTGCGAGACGCTCTCATCAAATAGAACGATATCCTCTTCCTTCAATCGATTTGCATATTTCTTCCAATCACTAGAGTTCGCGATACGATCATTGCGTTTAACCTCTTCGGCAGAAAAGTCCTTCAAATGAGACAAGAATTTAAAGTGGGCAAGCACTCCCGTCACATCCGCTAAATTAATGTTGGTGCAACTATGTGTCGAGAACAAATACTCAAAGCCAGACTGCCACTTAACCAAGGGAATCTTACGCATAGCGGGGCCACTTCGATGATCGCTGGCATCCCAAAATAGACGCTGCCGGGGGCCTCCTTTAATCATAACGTAAGGGAAATTAGCTGTTTCTACGCAGCTGTAACTGGAAGCAGAATCATGAAACCCACACACATCAAACGGCGAGTCGCCCTCTTTATATTCTGCGCGAGACAGTTCATGCCGACCATAGAAGTCTAGAAAAAGAGTAAACAGGCCCTCATAACCCTGCGAGTCCAAATAACGAGTCAAAGTTGGTAGCGACACCGTCTCTGAGAACGGAAACACTAAAAACTCATCAACATCTAGAGTTAACACCCATCGATTCAGGCAATGTTGTTTGGCTATCGCTGAAGTCCAATCTCTTCCCGCATTCGCTTTGTTATAGCTTTGCTTAGTACGAAACACATGAACATCGGCCTGTTCTAGCAAATATTCCAGCGTGTCATCAGTCGAATTGTTGTCGATCGCGAAAAACTGTGTAACACCAAGTCTGCGATAGAACTCTAGAAAGGCCTGTAATCGGAATTTCTCATTCCGAATACAGAACACGACCGAGATCGCGTCGGGGTCATTGTTAATTGTTCGTTTGGAAAGGTATTCCATGTATCTCTTGCGCTGAGTATCGTAGAACTCTTCATTCAGAGAACTGAGAGAGCGCTGCCTCTAGTAAAAATCTTTAAGAAATTTGAACGTATCTGCCACGCCTATGTCCAAAGAAATCTTTGGAGCGTACCCGATAGTCTTGTTGGCCCTATCGTACCGAGCAAAATTTCGTTCAACTTCGCCGTGACGAGGCGGCAAAAACTTTAACATCTCCCGCCCCATGTCATTTTCCTTCAAAAACAAATCAGCAAGCTCTAAGAGTGATGTTTCTTTACCTGTCGCTATGTGCAAAACATCGTTACGGACTGCCTTGCTTTCAAGCGCCAGTAAAATTCCGCTACATAAATCATCTACATGAATATAGTCACGGGTAGACGAGCCATCACCAAAAACAGTCAGTGGCTCACCGCGAACGAGACTTTTAGTAAAGGCATTAAAAACACCGCTCTTGTGTTGACTGTTAGGCCCGTACACATTGGCAAAGCGAAGAGCAATGCATTCAATGTTATAGGCGCAAGCAAATGCGTGAAGGTAAGCTTCACCACAAAGCTTACTCGCACCGTAAGGTGAAATCGGCTTTGGTAATGACTCTTCATTGACCGGCGGCACAGCATTGCCGATTAGAGCGCCGCCTGTCGACGAGAATAAAATTCTCTTAACGCCCGCAGCAACGGCCGCGCAAAGCACATTAAACGTACCGACCACATTGGTTTCAAAATTAACTTGGGGGTTCTTTACCGAATCGACAACTGACCCTTTCGCAGCCAAATGTATAACTGAATCGACCGACTCAAAAACACCAGTAAGACCATTTTTATCACTTAGATCAATGTCGAATTTCAATAGATTCTGATCCTCGGGAAGATAGCTAAAATCTCCACCAGAGCAGTTATCCACAACGACAACTTGATAACCCCTACCGAGTAGTTTTGGAACTAAGTTAGAACCGATAAATCCTGCACCACCCGTCACTAAAATTTTAGGATTTTTAGGTTCCATAGCAAAGCTTCCTTATTTCCACTTTGAAACGCAGGGTATCTTACTCATATCACAGCGATGTTTGTACTTTGCTGCAATTTCTTGGACTTCTTCGAGCAATCCTTCGTCTAGCGTTGTTGGATTCAAGCCCAGTCGCAAAAATTGCTCGTTGCGAACATGTAAATCATTTTCTGGGTCCTCATTACGAGGGTTTTCCAAATTTGCAACCTTTGCTCCGGTCATCTCGCTGATTTTGGCGGCTAGGTCTCGAACACGATGCGTTTCGGTTACTTGATTAAATATTTGCGCGCGCTCTCCCTTGCGAGGTGGGTTCTTCAGAGCAAGCTCAATGCATTTGACCGTGTCGGTGATGTGAATAAAAGCTCTCGTCTGCCCACCTGTGCCATGTACTGTCAATGGGTATTCAACGGCTGCCTGCATTAAAAAGCGATTCAAGACTGTGCCGTAATCGCCGTCGTAGTCGAATCGGTTAATTAATCGTTCATCTAGCTTAGTTTGTTCCGTTTGCGTTCCCCATACAATTCCTTGATGCAGGTCTGTCACTCTAAGATGGTCATTCTTAACGTAGTAAGCAAAGATCAACTGGTCGAGCGTTTTGGTCATATGGTAGACGCTACCAGGATTTACCGGATACAAAACTTCTTGGTCAATAAGTGATCCATCTTCCGCGGCAACCTTGATCGACAAATATCCTTCAGGAATCTTCATCCCAGCGGTACCGTAGCCGTAAACGCCCATGGTACCCAGATGCACTACATGGATATCCTGTTTATTCTCGACAATTGCCGCAGTGACATTGTGGGTAGCCCGAATATTGTTATCCACTGTATAGCGTTTGTGCTTAGCAGACTTCATTGAATACGGCGCAGCACGTTGCTCCGCGAAATGAATGACAGCGTCTGGCTTATAGCTCAGGAACAATTGTCTCAACTCTTCATAATCGGTGGCAACATCGATGTTTGAGAATCCGATCGCCTTCCCTGCCACCTCTTTCCACGCCTGCAAGCGAGTGCCAATCGGTGATATTGGAGTTAAAGATTCGGCCTCAAGCTCGTTGTCAATATTGCGGCGCGACAAATTGTCAACAATATGAACATCATGACCTTGACTGGAAAGATAAAGTGAACTTGGCCATCCACAAAAGCCGTCTCCGCCTAAAATGATTACGCGCATAGTATTGATTTAAAGTTGAAATAAAATTTGTTCGCGATTATACAGCATCTTGTCCAGATTAGAGCCTCTGGTTTGCAACTTAATCAACACCGTTTAGAGTATTAAAATGCAACAGAAGTTGCACTTAAGGGTCGGTAATTGACGGTTCAGACATTATCAAGATAGAGTTGCGCCTTGGGATTGTATACACTACGCCCATCCAACTTATCCGTGCGCGATTCTATGCCCATACCATTCATTGACTTAAATACTCAGTATAAAAAAATGCAGCCATCCATGGATGCCGCTGTAATGAAAGTACTCGCTCACGGCCAGTACATCATGGGCCCAGAAGTGAAGGAGTTGGAAGCGCAGCTCGCTGATTACGTGGGCATCAAGCACTGCCTTGCGTGTTCTTCAGGCACCGATGCGTTAGTGGTGCCGTTGATGGCAAAAGGTGTGGGCCCCGGGGATGCGGTATTCACCTCACCGTTTACTTTTTTTGCTTCAGCTGAGTCGATTTCGTTAACGGGTGCGACCCCCGTATTTGTAGACATCAACCCCGATTCTTACAATTTAGATCCAGGCGCGCTTGAGCAAAAAATGCAAGAAACGATCAACGCCGGCAAATTAACGCCTAAGGGAATTATTCCGGTAGACCTGTTTGGGATAGCGGCCGACTACGACGCCATTAATGCCGTCGCCGCCAAGTTTAATCTTTTTGTGCTGGAAGACGCAGCTCAATCATTTGGCGCGCCTTACAAGGATCGCCGCGCTTGTGGGCTTGCCGAAATGGCGGCCACGAGCTTTTATCCGGCCAAACCCTTGGGTGGCTATGGTGACAGCGGGGCGATTTTCACCAATGACGATGCGTTGTACGACACTATGGTGTCGCTGCGAGTACACGGACAGTCCACCAGCGGCGATAAATACGACAATGTGCGCATCGGCTTGAACGCGCGCATGGACACACTGCAAGCGGCTATTCTGCTTGAGAAGCTCAAAGTGTATGACGACGAAATTGTATTACGCAATGAAGTAGCGCAACACTACACCAAACGGCTTAAAGGGATTTTGAAAACACCTCAATTGCCCACCGATCAGGGTAGCGTGTGGGCACAGTATTCGGTGCAACACCCACAACGGGAGAAAATTCGCGCGGCTTTGTCTGACCAAGGCATCCCCACAGCGGTGTTCTACCCTGTGCCGATTCACTTATCCACCGCCTATCGCCATCTGGGTCATACTTCTGGCGATTTTCCAGTTTCCGAAGCCGCCGCCAAACAGATTTTTAGCCTGCCGATGCACCCTTACCTTGAAAGCGCACAAATTGAATCAATTTGTGCGGCTATCGAGGCTGCCATCACCAGTTGAATGAATGCTGGTTACTCGCTCGTCCAAAATACCACTCGACGGGCGAGTAAACCACGATGCTAGGCTAGTCGGTCTAGACTCAGGGCAGCTGCCCTACAACGTACTGTTCAGACTATGAGACACGGCACCATAAGACGAGTAAGAAGTTGGTCGATCTTTGTGGCCGACTTGTGCGTTATACCCATTGCCCTAGCGCTCGCGTTTAAACTGCGTATTGGCTACTGGCCGGATGTGGCCGACCCTGATTTGTGGCTCATCACCGGCACCTTTGTCACAGTTCTGTTTATTACCGGCACCTATTTTCGAGAACGTTCGAGCGATTTGCCGAGCTTACCTATTCGCACCTTTTTTGTCTGTTTACTGGCCGGGCTCGTGTGTATTTTGTGGTTATACCTCTTAGGCCCCTCGTCCTTTAATCAGTACTTTGGGCGGGGAGTGCTACCCATTAGCACGGTACTAATTGGGGTATTGGTAACCCTTAGTCGCTTTTTAATCAACCGTTTGTATCACCAGCAAGAAAGCGATCATCGTATTTTGTATCTGGGCTACAGTCCAAGCGCGGAAAAATTCCTGCAGGAACTGAAGAACCACGCGGAAGTGCGTAGCACTACTATTCTCGCACACAGCGCTCCAGCGGATTTGCCCACAGGCGTTGCTTATCTAAAAGCCCACCAATTTACGGAAGCGCTCAACCAACACTGGCACAGCATCATTATCGATCCTGATTTCCACCCCTCACAAGCGCAGCAAGTGTTGCTCGTAAATAGACGGCTAAAGGGTGCGAACATCGGCACCTTGGCCGATTACTACGAAAAAAACTGGTTTCAGATTCCGGTATACGACATCGGCAACGATTGGTTTTTACAAACGTCTGGTTTCTCGGTTTTAAGCAGCCCCGCGTCACAACGCATAAAACGCATATTAGACGTTGTTTTAGCGGTAACCGTGCTGGTTGTCTCAAGCCCATTAATTTTACTTAGCGGAGTGGCGATAAAACTCAACTCACGCGGGCCTATCATGTTTAGTCAGCAGCGCGTTGGTTTTCGCGGTAGTTTGTTTACCATTCATAAATTACGCACCATGGCCGTGTCGGATGACTCTACGGCCAAATGGGCCGAGCCCGACGACCCACGGGTTACGCGCGTAGGTGGGTTCTTACGTAAAACTCGAATTGACGAAATCCCCCAAGCTTGGAACGTGCTTAAAGGCGATATGAGCTTTGTGGGGCCCCGCCCCGAGCAAGCCGAGTTCACGCGCTGGCTGAGCGCGGAGATCCCGTTCTATGACCTACGCCATCAAGTAAAACCCGGCATCACGGGTTGGGCACAAGTAATTTTTCCTTACGGTGCTTCCAAAGAAGATGCCATCAAAAAATTGCAGTACGAGCTGTTCTACATTAAGCATCAATCGGTACTGCTCGATCTAAATATTTTGGTGCGAACGCTCATCACCGTGTTTCAACGCTCGGGGCGTTAAAAGCGAAGCGCTACTGTTGCGGCTCTTGCAGTGTATGCAGCGGCAACGCCCACAGCTCTAAGTACTCACCCTTGTAAACGCGCTCCCCGTGCCGCTGCAGAAACGGCAACACGATATGCGCACGATTGCTCTCGCAGGACGCGCGCACGTTTTTATTAAGCCTGTCGTTATTGTGCAAGTACCACAGTGTTTGTGTCTGCGCGCGGGCCGCTAGAATCGTTGCAAGCTCGCTCGAAGCCGTTGGAGCAGTCGCTGCACATAAGCCACCGCGTTTAAGATAGGGCTGCCATTGCGTCATTTGGCCACGACCTTGGTGTGGATGCACATTGACCACCGAGCCGCGCAAATAGGCAGATGCGTAATAACTGGTTGCTAGGTCCGCCAGCAACACATCATCATCACTTACCCACGCGCGTAACTGGGCGAAATCATCTGAATAGCGAAAACTGCCATCATAGTAAGCATAGTCTTGGCTGTAATGTAAATTCCAATCCCGCTGTGCTGAACCATGATTACGCTTGTCCAGCACAGTGTTCGATTGGAAGTGATAGCTGCTATACGCAACTAGCGCGCCGCACACCATCACTAGCAAACCAACAGGCAATAGAGAACGAACCGACCAAGGCTTACACGCACGCCAAAGTGTGAGTAGCGCAAGCGCGAAAATCAGTGGATGAAAGACCATAATACTTACACGCCATACGGAGTGGTAGTCCAACACTTCGCGCAACCAGGTGTGTAGATAGGGCGATACGCACACCACTAGAGCTGCCGTTCCGCAACTCGCTAAAAACCAACTCGCGCGGCGCGGGTGATAGACCGCTAGCCACCACGCGATAGGAATCGACAGCAAGCCCAACGGCACCAAGCCATTGCGCAACTGCAAATGCCAACCAGGTACAAACAGCGTACCTCCAAACCAACCGATACTCTGAAGCGGCCATTGGCGCGCTGGGCGCATGGGGTAGGCTAACTCTGGGTAAAACGCCGACGCTAAATGACGCCAATCGATCAGCAATATCAGCACGCCCACCAAAAGGCCGAATAGGATGTAGCCAGCTCGCCCCGCACTACTTCGCTGCGCATTCCAGACCAAACCTACAACTAACAAAAGCAGTACAAGGGGCGCACAGTACACCAACCAAAAGTCCCAGTTGCGGATTGCTAGTTCGCGCTCAAACAACAAGAAGTAAGTTACAAGCAGTGCAAGTACGAGCAACAGAGAGGAGGAGCCCCAGCGCAACCAAGGGGACCAGCCTATTTCGACAGTTTGTGCGCTTCGCAGCGAGAGCAAGCAGAGCAAGTAGCTGCTCATGGCGATAAACAACCACACAAGCTCAACTTTGTGGGTAAAGAACATAATGAGCGCAGCGAGCACTACCGCCAACAGCGCGGCCACATTGTCGCGGACCAAAGTCTTGATATTCGCAAGTCTTAGCCCGCTCTTGCTGTTGACGCGAGCGACGCCATCAAACACTTTAAAGATGGCGAAGAACGCGAAAAACAATGCGGTGTACGATAAATGCGAGGGCCAAGCCGACACTCTTAGGTGGCTCGCGGCCAAACCGGGAAGCACGATAAACAGTATCAAACTTAATGTGGCTGTACCCCGACTCTGCGTGAGCGCGAGTGCAAATAAATACACCGCCATGAGCTTAATCACGGCAAGCCAAGGGGTAGACGCATTAAACAGTTCAGGCAGGCTTTGACCTGAGACGAGCTTTAGAACAGCAAGGTTGATATGCCAAAGAGCCGGATAAGCGCGCTCCTCTATGCCCAGTAAATGCGCGCGCATCCCGCTAAAGCCTAAATCGTTCGCCAAGGTGTTGGCTAACGATAAATGCCACCAGCCATCGGATACTGGCTCGATAAGCGCTCCGTTGTAAAACAAGACTAAGGCCACAAAGCCGTAGGCAAACATTCTTATCCCACAACTAGTTAGCAAGTGTTCACTTAGCCTAATGGGTGAAATCAATGATTTGGGCCAATAGAACAGAGCGCGAGGGGGCGTGGTCGCGTCACTCACCGTAGCATTAGGGCTAGTTCCTGCTTGCAGCCAGGTGAGTGCAAGTAGCAAAGTCATCGTACTAACTAGGAGCCCTACCCGTAAATACCCAGGCGCAACTTCACTGGATATGCCGAGCGGCTGCAGTGTCGCAAACAATCCTGCATTAAGTGCGAGCGAGCAAAACAAGCCCACCACTCCCACCGCCTCGGGGGCAACCAACAGGGCCTTAGCCTGCGCACTAAAGCGCTTTAGGATCAGCACGCATAGAATGCCATTAGCAAACAAGGCATACAGCAGCCATAGGTGCGATTCAATGTGGAAAAAAAGCGGCATCATGGCGCTAGAAAAAATTCAGAGAAAGTCCGCCGCTCGGCGAACGGGCCCATTGCTGATTCGAAACAAACGGTCCTCGCTCGCAGCATCAGCTACCGCCGGTCGTTGTGCCACCGTGGCCGTAGTACGCCTTATACCACTGCGCGAAGCGTGCGACGCCTTCTGCGACAGACACCTTGGGGGCATAACCATAATCGCGCTGTAACGCGCTAGTATTAGCCATCGTGCGCGGCACATCACCGTCTTGCATGGGCATAAAATTGATATCGGCTGGCACGCCAAGCGATTCGCTTAACGCTTGAATAAAGTCCATAAGCTGCACGGGTTCGCCGCGACCAATATTGTAAATCGCATAGCGCCCCTTGGGCGGAGTCGCTTCAGCGATACGCAAAACACCTTCGTTAATGTCGTCAATATACGTAAAGTCTCGCACCATCTCGCCGTTATTGTAAACGGGAATAGGCTCGCCCTTAAGCATGCGCTCGGCGAACCGATACGGCGCCATGTCGGGCCGCCCCCACGGCCCGTATACGGTAAAAAAGCGCAAGCCGGTACAGGCAAACCCATACAAATGCGCATAACTGTGCGCCATAAGCTCGTTAGCTTTTTTGGTTGCCGCATATAACGAGACTGGATTGTCTACGCGGTCTGTTTCGGCGAACGGGAAATTTTTATTAGCGCCGTACACCGAACTCGACGAGGCGTACACCAAATGCGCGACACCACTTTGCCGACACCCCTCAAGAATGGCGCCAAATCCCACCAAATTGGCATCGATATAGGCATCAGGATTGTCAAGTGAATAACGCACGCCCGCTTGTGCCGCTAGGTGCACTACTACGTCGAAACCTTCTTGAGCGAAAAGGTTAGCCATTACGGCACGATCGTGTACGTTCGCTTCAACCACTTTAAAACTGTCCGCACTTGGCTGGCCGACAAGCTGTTTGAGTCGATCACGTTTAAGCTCAGGCGAGTAATAGTCGTTAAAGTTATCCAACCCAACAACTTGATGACCATTGGCTAATAAACGAGCGGACAAATCCGCACCAATAAAACCGGCCACACCAGTAACTAAAACCTTCATCAGAGCTCTCTTAATTTGTATCAGTGCGTCAATCTCGACCTTATTCGGTGCGTAACGACGCTGGCACGCGCATTATATATTACAATCTAAGCAACTCACATGACACGCACAGACAATCATTAAAACCGCCATGAACTCTAAGCCCTTGCTTTTGTGCCCTCGCTGGCTTGTGCCTGTGCGACCGCGCAATGTCAGCATGCTCGAACATGCTGTATTCGTAGAGCGCGGCAAAATAAAAGCCATTGGTCCGCGCGCAGAACTTACCGATAAAAACCCAAACGCAGAAATCGTTGAATTAGCCAATCACGTGCTAATGCCGGGGCTAATCAATGCGCACACCCATGTAGCCATGAATCTGTTTCGAGGCTTGGCCGACGACCTGCCGCTAGAAACCTGGTTGCATGATCACATTTGGCCGGCCGAAGCAGAATGGGTCGATGAGGATTTTGTAGAAGACGGTAGCCGCCTAGCTATTGCTGAAATGTTACGCGGTGGTACTACCTGCTTTTCGGATATGTATTTTTTTCCAAATATTACGGCCGCGGTAGCACAAAAAATGGGCATTCGGGCAATGGTCGGTATGGTGGTGCTGGATTTCCCGACCTCTTGGGCGCAAGACGCTGATGAATACATCAGCAAAGGTTTGGACCTACACGACGAGCTGCAAACCCACTCGAACATCTACACGAGTCTAGCACCGCATGCGCCCTACACCGTCTCGGACGATCCCTTAAAACGCGTGCAAACGCTGGCCGATGAGCTGCAAATCCCCATACACATGCACGTAAACGAAACGGCCAACGAAGTGGCTGAGTCGCTGGCCTTGTATGAGCAAACACCGCTGGCACGGCTCGAAGCACTCGGTCTGCTAACCCCCAGACTGATTACGGTGCATATGACACAACTCGATGCAGGCGAAATTACCAAGTTGGCAGAATGCGGGGTAAGCGTAGTACATTGCCCAGAATCGAACATGAAACTCGCCAGCGGTATTTGCCCCACGGCACAACTGCTAAAAGCTGGGGTGAATGTAGCTCTAGGCACCGATGGCGCCGCTAGCAATAACGATTTGAGCTTGTTCGGTGAAATGCGCACCGCCAGCCTACTTGCCAAAGTAAGCACCGGCGATGCATCGGCTCTGCCCGCGTGGCAAGTGTTAGAAATGGCGACTATCAATGGTGCAAAAGCACTTAATTTAGAGACCGAACTCGGTAGCCTTGAAGTCGGTAAAGCGGCAGACATGGTGGCCGTCGATCTATCAGCCATCGCCAACCGCCCCGTCTTTGATCCCATCTCGACCCTTGTCTATAGCTGCTCAGCCGAACAGGTGAGCGATGTGTGGATCAATGGAAATCGCTTGGTCAAACGAGGCGAACTGGTAGGCGTGAACACAGCGCACATTTTGGCAGCAGCCGATCGCTGGGCCGATAAAATTACTGGCCGACCGCACAGCAACCAAGATTAACGACTGGGCTTAAGCGTCGCGCAACCCGAGTCCATAAACCCGATTTACCCCATAACCGATTTATCTGGAAAAACTATGAGTGCCAACGTCGATTACGCCGAAGTACAAAAATTTGAAGACCTCGCCTCGCGCTGGTGGGACCCTACCGGCGAATTTAAGCCGCTGCACGAGATTAACCCGCTGCGCACCGACTACATTAATTTACATACGCCGGTCGTGGGGCTTAAAGTGCTCGACGTAGGCTGTGGGGGCGGGCTCGTAAGCGAAGCCTTAGCGCGCTTTGGCGCTCAGGTTACCGGTATTGATATGGGCGAAGCGCCGCTCAGCGTTGCGCAATTACACTTACAAGAAAGTGGCCTTAACGTAGACTATCGGCGCACAACCGCTGAAGAGTTGGCGGAAGAACTCACAACCCAGGGCGACGCGGGGTTTGATGTAATAACCTGTCTGGAAATGCTCGAACATGTGCCACAACCCGCATCGGTCGTAAAAGCGTGCGCGCAAATGCTAAAACCTGGGGGCACGGTTTATTTTTCAACCATCAACCGCAATCCCAAAGCATGGCTCTTTGCCGTGGTCGGCGCCGAATATGTGCTTAATTTGCTACCAAAAGGTACGCACGAATACGAAAAATTTATTAAGCCATCAGAACTACAACAATACGCCATGGAAGCGGGTTTAGAGTTTGAAGATATTATTGGTTTACACTTTAATCCTCTTACTCAGCGTTATTGGTTGGCCAGCGGTGTAGACGTAAACTACATGGTTAGAGCGCGCAAGACCGCATGAGACTTACCGCCCTGCTGCTGGATCTAGACGGCACTCTAGTCGATACTGCGCCCGATATGGTCGGTGCGCTTAATCGGCTACTCACCAACAAGGATCACCCAACCGTGGAGCTGTCCTCTGCCGCTAATCAAGTTTCCAATGGTGCCCGTGCGCTTATCCAATATGGCTTTGGCAGTACGTTGGAGCCCGCCCGCGAACAAGCGCTCATTGATGAATTTTTGCAAATCTATGCTCGCCATGTTTGCGAACACAGCGTGGTTTACGATGGCATGCTCAACTGCTTGGAGTTCTGTGAACAGCACTCACTACCGTGGGGCGTAATTACCAACAAACCACTGGCTTTGGCAAGGGACGTATTAGAGGGCTTAAGCCTACTAACACGCTGTAAAGTACTACTGGGCGGAGACAGCTTACCGGTGCGTAAACCGGATCCCGTTCCGCTACTGCACAGCGCCATGCTGCTGGCTCTTGCACCCAGTGAGTGTTTGTACGTAGGCGACCACTTGCGCGATATACAAGCCGCTAAAGCGGCAGGAATGGAAGCCGGCGCAGCCACGTGGGGCTACGTCGAACCAGACACTCAAATAGACAGCTGGAACCCTGATATTATCTTTAGCAGTCCTCTCGGCCTTGAACGCTACTTGCGCGAACGTCGATTGGCAGACGTTTAAAGCCTATGCTCAGCGCATCATACTCGGCTATAGCCAATGCCAATGCCAATGCCAATGCCAATGCCAATGCCAATGCCAACGCGGTGCATGCGAGTAAGCAAGCAATCAAAAAAGGTCATACAAACCCAACCTATAGATGCTTATTCATTTGCAAACAAGCTTAGAGCAACTGGGCATTCAACTCAGTGATTCGGCGCTGTTAGTGCTGCTGACGCTGCTCGCACTCGTGCTCGGCTTTATCTTAGGTCTGCTCAGTAGCCGAATTCACGCACAACGGCGGATCCACCAAGTAGGGCAGGAGCACGCCGCGCAAAGAGAGAAAGAACAACACTTTTTTGACGATCAACTCGATCGCATGCAACATCAATTTGCCGCACTTGCGCAACAAGCACTCAATGCCAATAACGCGACCTTTATCAGTTTAGCTCAGCAACAATTTAGTCAGCTGACGCAAAATGCAAGTAGCGAATTTAAGTTGCGCCACCAAGGCATCGAAAACTTGCTGGAACCCATACGCAGCAGCCTGCAGAAAACTGAGCAACAGCTCGGCAAAATAGACGCGTTGAGGCTCGCCAGCGAAACCAAACTCGAAGAACAAATTAAGCACATGCTAAGCAGTCATCAGGAACTACAAGCACAAACGCGCAATTTAGTCACCGCTTTACGGCGACCGGAAGTGCGCGGGCAATGGGGTGAACTTACCCTCAAGCGTTTAGTGGAGATGGCTGGCATGTCGCAGTACTGCGACTTTGTGGAACAAGCGTCGGTGCGCACGCAGGACGCCTTACTGCGCCCAGACATGTTGATCAAATTGCCCGGCAAACACACCATAGTCGTTGATGTAAAAACGCCGTTAGATGCCTACTTAAGTGCACACGAAAGCAGTGAGCCACGCGAGCAACAGCGACACTTAAAGCAACATGCTAGTAATGTCCGCAAGCGCATTGTCGAACTCAGTCGCAAACAATATTGGCAAGAATTTGCCGGCTCTGCCGACTTTGTATTGTTGTTTATACCCGGCGATCAATTTTTAAGTGCGGCGCTCGATACGGATCCCACTTTGCTAGAATACGCCATCGAGAATAAAGTACTTTTAACAACGCCCACCAGCTTAATTGGCTTACTTAAGACCATCGCCTACGGTTGGCAAAATGAAGCGCTGAGTCGCAACACCGAACAAATTCGGCAGACGGGCGACACCCTATTAAAAAGGCTCGGCATTCTAGAAGAGCATCTAACTAAGCTAGGCCGCCAACTCGAGCAAGGCGTAGAACAATTTAATCGCGCTATGGGCTCGTTTAACCGCAATCTAAAACCCAGTGCACAAAAACTCAGTGAACTCGGCATCGGACAAGCCCGTGACGAAGACACGCTCAGCCAAGAACCGTCCGATGACACCCCCCAGGATAACAATGCTTAAAACTGAAATCGCTTGGCGCAGCGTCAAGCCCAATACCAGCTTATTAACCGACAAAAAAATAGTAGTTACGGGCGCGGCCGACGGAATCGGCCGAGCCGTGACCATCGCGCTCGCACGCGCAGGCGCCACGGTGGTGATGCTTGATCACAAAGCACGGCATCTGGAAAAACTCTACGACCAGATCGTGGCCGAACAGGCCACCGAGCCCGTAATTCTGCCCGTTGACTTAGCCACCATGACGCCACAGAGCGCCACAGAGTTAGCGCAGCGGCTCTATAATGAGTTTGGCCATGTCGACGCGCTTCTGCACAACGCCGCCGAGCTAGGCTCGCCTAGCCCCATGGATCAGTACGACATGGAGTATTGGGATAAAGTAATGCGCGTGAATTTTACTGCTCCGTACTTATTTACACGCGCCATACTGCCCGTGCTCCGCCAAGCACCTCAGGCCCAAGTGATTTTCACCACCGCCGACTGCGGCGTTACACCCAGCGCGTATTGGGGCGCTTACGCCATTGCTTATGCGGCGGTCGAAGCGCAAATGACCTTGTGGTCAGAAGAGCTGTTACAAACCAGTAAAATTGCCGTTAATAGTCTCGACCCTGGTGCCGTACGCACTGGGCTCAGACGACGTTCGCATCCTGGCGAAGATCAAAGTACATTGAAACTTCCGCAAGACATAAGCCCCGTCTATTTAAAGCTATTGTCAGGCGATCATGATATGCGTGGCCACCATATAAAAATCGTTTAGTGCTCAGCCTGTGTTAGCGCAAAGACTTTAGGGTCAGCAAGGTGGTTAGTACTAGAGGGTATTTAGGTCAATATCTTGACCAGAATGCGTTTGCGAGCTGAGTCGGTTTATACCGTACTGTAGCCACGCTTTAACATGCCATGGATTCACTTTGAGCAAGCGAAGCCAGTATTCATGGGCGTGCGCGGAATCGTGTTGCATCAAACAACGAGCTAGAAAATAGAGTCCCGCAGAGTCGGCCGCAGTAGGATTTTTATGACGCGCTCGGTCAGTGCTTTGCGGTGAACCCGATTGCCGGATTGATTTTGACAGCTGAGCCGTGGCATCCAGCAACTGTTGAGTCAATAGCGCGTCGTCGGGCTCATCACGCCGAGCATCTCTGAGCGCGATGACCATGCGGCGATAATCCGCTTGCAATGCCGCATATTGAGCGCTGAGCCCATCAGTGTTAAAAATACCGCTGGTAAGCACCTCATCAATATTGTGCAGATCGCTTATCTCCACCATGCGCGACCATAAATCGCAATCTTGCGTGAGATAAAACGCAGCGCGATAGCCGCCGGCGCGTTGATACACGTCATTACGAAACATTACCGATGCATGCGCGGGTGAGACGAAAGTCGTTATATCTCCTGTACGCAATCCCGCTTGCAATCCCGCCGTTGTGTAATCCGTGGTAAATAGGTAGTAGCCCTCGGGGGTGTACATTGACATTTGCGAGGCAACCAAACCAACCTCAGGCTGTAATGCCAAAACTTGCGCTTGTTTTATCAATCGCTCAGGCAACATAAAGTCGCCCACATCGATGCGCGCAATATAAGGGTGGGTAGCCGCCTTACAGCCAGCTATTAAAGCCTTGGTGAGTCCCCCACCCGAAACAGGCAGGTAGCGTATCGGGGCGTCCGTAAATTGCGCGAGGCGCTGCTGCACGCCGTCGGGGTTACCGTCGCCCACCACAATGAGTTCGAGCCCCACGCCCGTTTGCTTAAGTACACTCGCCACAGTTCGGCCAAATTCTGGTGAGTCGCGATGTGTAGCTAAAACAACAGTGACGGAATGAGTCATATAAAGGCGAAAAGTTAGGCCTGGGGCAAGCCCATTTATTTGCCGAGCGCGCTTACTAGACGCGCTGCGTTTTTACTGCCCATTAGGCGAGCAACAACTGAAAAAACCCTTTGAATCAAAGGTTTGCGACCAAACGCTAGCTCTGCAACCTCCATGAGCTGTTTATATTCGCTGTCTAGCCCGGCTGCAGCACATTGACGCGCCAGCAAAAAGACGCTGCGCGCAAAAAAGTCCCAATGCTCAGCTGAGATTGGTGGCGTAAAGCCAGCCTGCGTATAGGCCTGGGCGCTCTTATAAATTGACACTCGGGCTAAAGCGCGACTTTGCAACTTTTTAGGGCTCACCGCACCGCAGGAGCTTAGATGGTTATCATGCAGTAACCGCACGCTGACCACCGCGGGCACGAAGCATAAGCGCCCTCCCAACCGAGCGATGCGCGCTTCGTACTCCCAGTCTTCTTCATTAATTAAACTCGACCATGGGCCGATCTTCGCGAGCACAGCCCGACGATACAATGGCGCACTGGTAATCCACCAGCGAGCTTTAAGTAATTCAGGAAACAGCCCAGCTTGCAGTGTTGCGGTTAGGCGCATTGGGGGCAACAATTCAATCGCTGTTCGATCCGCGTCATTGAGCAATTTCTGGTCACTTCGATATTCAACACAAGGCCCATAACACGCGTGAGCCCCGGGGTTGGCTTGCAGTTCCGCGACCTGTGCGGAAAGCTTATTGCCCCATAAAATATCGTCGCTATCTAAAAACTGAATAAACTCGCCGCGCGCGTGCTCTAAACCTAACTGGCGGGCCCCACCTGGACCTGTATTAGCTTGCGCCACAAGATTTATCTCATCGATGCTCTGCGCCAAACCTTGATAAAATGCCTTGTACTCAGGGTCAGAACCATCATCGACCAAGATAATTTCGATTGGTCGATAGTTTTGCGCTAGCACCGATTGCACGCTTTGCTGTAACAGCGCACGGCGATTGAAGACCGGAATAATAACGGAGACCAATGGGGCTTGAACCTTGTTCACTGGTCGCCCTCCTCCGCCCCATTGCTACTCACCCGTTTGGGAGTCGCCTGAGCTATCTGACGCTCGTAGACAGCGAACGATCTAAATTGAAAAAGCTCCGGTATCTTGCGCCCAAACTTTATAAGAAAAAAACTGATCGGATCACGCCTTAAGCCGAGTCGTCGCAGAGCCAAATATGACTCCCAATTGCCTTTGATGCGCGTTAACCACGCCCCCGTGCTGATGCCTCCTAGACGCATGAGCACCCACACTTCGGGCACAAAGTGGCTGCTCATTTTAGAGACCTCAAACGCTCGAGCGCAAAATTCGAGATCAGCCTGATACTGTAAAGAGAGATCAAAACCTCCGAGATCAATAAACACAGAACGACGCATAAACATCGTTGGATGGGCCGGCATCCAACCGCTCAACGCTAAACCCGGTGCATAACAGCGCGAAGACCAAACACGCTTAACCGAAGCACCATGCTGTTGGTCTACAAAAACTAAATTCGCATACACGCAATCCACCGCATGCTCGGTGAGCGCTGCAACCGCATCGGCGACTACTTTAGAGTGAGCATACACATCGTCGGCATTCAAGAACGCGATGTATTGGCCGCGGGCTAAGCGCGCCCCTTTATTCATCGCGTCATACAGCCCTTGATCGGGCTCAGAAACGAGGGTTAATCCATCGCGCTGCTGACGCTTAACGAGCGTCTGTGTGCCGTCGTTAGAATTACCGTCAATAACAATGTGCTCGAGCGTAACGCCCTCTTGCTCTGCTACCGACGCAAGCGTCTGTTCGATGGTGCCCACGGCGTTGTAACAGACCGTGATAATAGAGACACAAGGGTTAACCATGCGCGCGAACCTCCGTTAGTCACCACGGATGCGTCGTGGCGATTTAGCGGTGCGAGACTTTGGTTTTGCTCTAGGCTTAGCCGCATCGGACGTGCGTGCCGTTCGCGCTGTGCCCGCCGTTGTGACCTTACTTCCAGAGTGCGGCTTGGCGCTCGATTGACTGGAACGATTAGCTGGAGCACCGCGCTTTGGTGGCTCAGTTGCTGTATCGCGCACGCTGCGCACCTTGTTGCTACGCGCACTTTTAACCTCACCCTGTTTAGCACTTCGACTGCCCGTGCGTACTCCGGTCTTGCGTGATCCTGATTCGCGATCCTGTGAGTGTTTGCCAGTGGAACGACCCTCTGGGTTAGCATCGGCTTTCGCCGTGCGGGTGGCACGTGACGCGCGCATTTTATTAACGGTGCTGCGATCCGCGAACTCGCTTTCGAGTTGCGCCGTTGCGATTAACTTTTCTAACGCCTGCGGCGCCATTTTAACGGCTTGCCCCAGCTTGATATCCCGCGTTAACTTAACTGATCCATAACGAATTCGCTTTAAGCGACTCACCAAGTGATTAACCGCTTCGAACATGCGGCGTACTTCGCGATATCGCCCCTCTTTGATCACCACTCGGTACCAATGATTGCTCCCCTCTTCGCCCATATTAGCCGCTGTCACGCTTTCAAACTTTGCGTTGTGCCCGTCGAGGTCAATCCCCACGCGGGTGAGTTGTGCGACAACTTCAGGGCTCAAGCGACCGCGCACGCGTGCCAGATACTCGCGCTCGACGCCCGAAGACGGGTGCATGAGCTTATTCGCCAATTCGCCACTGTTGGTAAATAGCAGCAAGCCGCTAGTATTAATATCCAGTCGCCCCACTGACACCCAGCGCGATTCAGCGATCTCAGGTAATTTCTCAAACACCGTTGGTCGACCTGCGGGGTCACTACGACTCACGATCTCACCCTCTGGTTTGTGGTAGATCAACGCTTTGATTTGCGAATGCTGTTGCGAGCGGATAAAAACGGCTTGCCCGTCAACCAAAATTCGGTCGGTTAGCTCCACACGGTCGCCTAGCTTAGCGCTGCGACCATTGACCTGAATACGACCCTCGCTAATCCATTGCTCTATTTCGCGACGCGAACCGCGACCCGCGTGGGCTAATACTTTTTGTAGTTTTTCACTCATAGCCGTTACAGTTGGCCTCTCTGGTGAGTATGGCGACTGTGATCATGATGGGTCCGAGGTTGAGGGGTCTGATTCAGTGGATGTGGGCGCCGACACGTCGTGCTGAGTGCGTCGCAAAGGAATGACTTCGGCAGAGTCTTGAGCGGCACTGTGTTGAGCATGAGGTGACTGCTTAGTGACAAGTTCATCGGGCAGGGTCAAATGCATATCTTTCGCCACCTCTGCAAGCTCACGCGGCTGCATTAGTTCGGGTAACTCACGCAACGACGCCAGCCCGAAATACTCTAAAAACTCAGAGGTAGTGCCAAACAAAGCGGGCCGTCCAGGCACATCACGATGGCCAATTTCGGCAATCCAGCCGCGTTCCTCGATGGCTCGAATGATATCGCTACTGACCGCAACCCCGCGAATATCCTCGATGTCGCCCCGCGTTACGGGCTGCCGGTAAGCAATGATAGACAAAGTCTCTAACAACGCGCGGGAAAAACGCGGTGGGTTATTAATGGTGAGTCGACGCAACCAAGTTGCGTATTTTTCTTTGGAGCGAAAACGCCACCCCTTGCCCAGTTTCTTGAGTTCAACTCCGCGCTCGGCATAGTCTTGCTCGATACGGTCTAGGGCTTCCTTAATCTCCTCTTTTGACGGTTGGGCGTCATCAGGAAAGAGCTGCATTATTTTACGTATACTTAATGGCTCGCTCGCCGCAAAGATTGCCGCTTCGATAATGTTTTTTAGTTCGCTAACCTCGTTTTTCGGGTCGGCATTTTTGTTGGCGAGCGGTTTGTCAGACATTTTCTTAAAGTGTGTGCTAGTGAATGAGTTGGCTTGGTATTGAAGGACTTGGCGCGACTAAATTGGCTAGGCAGCTTGTTTGATGTGGATGGGTGCAAATGGTTCGGTTTGTACAATTACGAGCATGTCTTCACGACACAGTTCAAGTAACGCAATAAACGTAACCACTACGCCTAAGCGACCTTCTTCGATTGTAAACAGTTCTTCAAAACGCAGAAACCCCGACACTTTTAACCTAGATAAAACATTGGTCATCCGTTCGCGTAATGACAAGGTATCTCGCGAAACCACCATATGCTGATTAGCATGCGCGCGCTCCATCACTTTTTGTAATGCATCCACTAATTGTGGCAATTTTACTTGAGCGACCACTTTCGGCGGATCGGGGTCGACCAGATCAGCTTGGGCCGTGTATACATCGCGTTCGAGCCGTGGGCGATCGTCTAACTCGCCAGCCGCACGACTGTAGCGCTCGTACTCTTGCAGGCGACGCACTAAGGCCGCGCGCGGGTCCTCGCCATCTTCCTCTTCGGATTTAGGCTTGGGTAACAACATCCGTGACTTGATCTCGCCCAGCACGGCGGCCATAACTAGGTATTCCGCCGCTAGATCGAGATTGGCAGCCTGCATGATTTCCACGTAGGTCATATACTGCCGCGTAATTTCCGCTACCGGAATATTCAGTATGTCTAAATTCTGTTTGCGGATCAGATACAGCAATAAGTCTAAAGGCCCCTCAAAGCTTTCGAGCACAACTTCCAGGGCATCAGGTGGAATAAATAGATCTTTGGGCCAATCTCGAATTAGCTCGCCCAACACCACGGCCTTGAGTGATTCCGCATAGAGTTCTTCAGGCCCTTCGGCCTGAAGCGGTACGTCGCCGAGCGATTGCTCTAGATCGTCTTCTTGCACGGAATGTCTCGCTCTGAGTGGATGTTTAAAGGTAGATAAAACGTTTTCATTAGCACGTTTAATCGTAGTCTAAATTCATGGCGGCGCGCACTTGCTCCATGGTTTC
>CAYOXK010000019.1:0-36066 GCA_964407915.1 uncultured Gammaproteobacteria bacterium | reverse complement strand
ATGTCATTAATTTACATTGTGATAATTAATATATGCGTGTAAATTTCGCAAACACCAAAGACCAATTAAATGTGTTGCGTTCCACTGCAATTTTTGTACCCCATCACCCATGACAAGGTGCGTTCCGCCCAGAGACTACTATGCAAACAAATACATTATTCATGCAACACGTTAACTTAGCGACACGGCTGGTACCAATCGGGCTGCTATTGGTCTTGATGTCTGCGTGCCAACCTAATGCTGATGGGGGCGACGCAGAACCCATTGCGCGCATTGTTATACGCACGGCAGAAGTAGCCTCCGAGGGCAGTGCCGACACCCTGCGCGTGGCGGGGGTTACGCAATCAAGCCGCGAAGCCGCGTTGAGCTTTCAAGCGCGTGGCCGAGCAACTAAAAAGAATGTGCGAATTGGCGCCACCGTGCAAGCGGGGGCTGTGCTAGCAGAGATTGCCAATCCCGATGCGGCTCCCGCTGCGCAGGCAGCCAAGCAACAATGGCGCGCTGCCCAAGCGAATTTGGTGCAAGCGCAGGCCAATGCCAAGCGTTTTGAGGAACTTTTTACCCAGAGCGCAGTAACGCAGCAAGAATACGAGGCGGTGCGACGAACGGTCGATAGTGCTGCGGCTCAAGAGCGCGCCGCTAAAGCGAATGCGCAAGGACAAGCCCAGGCGCTCGCAGAATTACAACTGCGAGCGCCGTTTGCGGGGGTCATAACGGCTGACTATTTTGCGGAGGGTGATTTTGTGCAACCGGGACAGACTGTGATGCGCTTAGCTGATCCTTCGAGTATTGAAATTGAGGTGGCTGTAAGCCCCCTCGTTATTGAGCGAATATCCCAACAAGAGCCAGTAGAGGTTTACTCAAGTTTGGACGCGTCTGCGCAGCCAGTGATAGGTCGTATTAAACATCTGAGTCCATTCGTGAGTTCGGGATCGGTACCGCAAATTGTGGTCGCTCTTCCAGCCCAGGAGCTGTCGCCAAATACCGCGGTGGACGTCGAGTTTCGTCTAAACAGCAGCGACCAGTTACAAGTACCGCTACGTGCGCTCTTGCGAGTTGCTGATGGTGCGGCGGCCATCTATAAGATCGTCGATGGTAAAGCACAGCTAACCCCCGTCGACTTGCTCAGTATCAATGGCAATATGGTGACCATCAGCAAACGCACTACTGGCCTAAAAATCGGCGACCTGATAGCAACTGACGGCGTAGCAAAATTGTTCGACGGCGCATTGGTGGAGGTGCTTTGATGTCTCATTTAGAAAGTATGATTCATTATCGCCGCCTTATTTTTAGTTTGGTCGGCATTTTGATCGCCGTGGGCATTGTCTCGTTTAGTTCGATGGCGCGTCAGGAAGATCCCAGTTTTCCGTATCGAGCGGGAATGATTAGGGTCATCTTTCCGGGTGGTTCGCCGGCTCAAATAGAGCAGCTGATTACCATTCCTTTGGAAGAAGAGCTGGCACAGATCGATGAAATAAATGAATACACCTCTAACTCTCGCGATGATATTGCCATTATTAATATCTCGCTTAAGGACGCGGTATACGATACGGACGCCGCATGGACTAGGGTAGAGCGAGCGATCGAACGGGCGCGCAACGAATTTCCGCAAGGCGTCACGTTGGTGGATTTTGATGATCGTCAAATCGACTTGCCTGTTGCGGTAATCAGTCTTACAGGGAGCGACGACTTAATCGAACTGCGTTACGCAGCGGAAAAACTAAAAGCTATTTTGCTGACCTTACCCAATGTTTCCCGCATAGAAATGGATGGTCAACCCGAAGAAGAAATTGTCGTTAAAATTGAGCAAGGCAGGATCGAGCAGCTTGGCGTGTCGCGCGATTTAATCGCACAAGTAATTGCCGCGCGCAACACCATTATTTCCGGAGGTGTGGTGCAAGCAGATGAACGCTCAGTTAGATTCAATCCGCAATCTGACTATCGCAGTGTAGAGCAGATCGCAGATACGCTAATCCCTTTGAGCAACGGTCAATCGGTGGCTCTCGGTAGCATTGCAGACGTTGCGTTGGAGCCTCGTACCCCCTTGGCAAGCATGCGTTTTGATGACGGAGTGCCAACGGTGTCGCTCGGTGTTATCGTAACGCGCGGACAAACCGACGTAGTCAAATTTGGGACTTTTTTGCGCAGTAAGCTAGCTGAGGTGGCGGCGGATTTTGCGCCTTTGGAGTTGCGTGAAAGCTTCTTTCAGCCTGACTATGTAAGTGAGCGACTTAGCAGTTTGCAGGGCAGTTTGCTCGTGAGCGTGCTGATTATCGCGGGTGTCGTGTTCTTCGCATTAGGCTGGCGCACGGGCTTGCTTGTCGCTTCAGTGTTGCCCGTTGTTTCACTGATCACCCTTGGTTTATATAACGCCGGCGGTGGGGTGTTTCATCAGATCGCGGTTATCGGCATTGTTATCTCGCTTGGTATTTTAATCGACAATGCGATTGTTGTAATTGAGTACATTGAAACCCAGTTGCGCTTGGGCGCAACGCGTGGCGAGGCCATTCGTGACTCGGTTAAAGCGATGGCTAAACCGTTGCTCGCGTCTACTGGTACGACCATTGCCGCGTTTATTCCTCTTTTGCTCGCAGAGGGAGGGGTCGGTGATTTTACCCGCGCAATACCGACCATGATCGTGATCGCGCTGAGCGTTAGCTATGTTATTTCGGTGTTCGTTTGGCCCTTGTTGGCTTTTTATTGGCTACGCTCACGGGCTGAGCGCGATGCCAGCACGCAGGCTGTCTCGACCAATGCGGGTTTAGCCATTCAGTGGACTAACGATATCGCTGTATTTTGTAGTCGTGCTGTACGCAATGCTCCTTACAAAGTACTGCTCATCGCTGGTTTGTCGGTCTTGTTTTCATTAAGCATGGCGCCAAGCCTCAAGCAACAGTTTTTTCCTTCTACTGATCGTAATCAAATGGTCATTGAAATTCAGATGCCACAAAGTACGCCGGTACAGGTTACCGAACAGGTTAGTCGGGAAGTGGAAGCTTTGGTGAAACAGCGAGACGACGTGGTTCGTGTGTATCGCGCAGTGGGCGCTACGGGGTTCAGTTTTTACTACAATCTTGGGGGGCAACCAGACGAATCGCATGTGGCCCGAATCACGGTGAATACCGCATCGGGCCGTGACAATAAGCATGTCGCACGCTGGGTACGAGACGAATTGACTCGACAATTTCCACAAGCCACGCTTATTGCGCGAATATTGGGTCAGGGACCTCCGCGACCCGCGCCAATCGAATTGCGTATTCAGCATCCCGATGAAGGCGTACTTTTTGAAGCCACGCAACAGGTAAGGGCGCTGCTAGCCAGTATCGATGGCGTAGTGGATTTACGCTCTAATTTGGATTTGGGCTCCCCCGAAGTAGTGCTTGATATACGCGAGGAACTGGCAGAGCGCGAAGGTTTAAGTGTAAGCGCCGTTGCGCGTTCAGTGAACGCACACACGCGCGGAACGTTAACCTCCCAATATCGCTATGGGCAAGATCCCGTGAGTATTCGGGTGCGCTCGGACACCGGAGAACAATCTTCGGTGGCCGCGGTGCTAAACCATGCCGTATCTGTTCCCCGAGTTGGGACAGAGCAAGGCGAGGTTGTACCATTAGGTAATATGGCGGCCGTTACAACTCGTTGGGCCTCTACCAACATTCGTCATCATGATGGTTTGCGTACGGCCGCCGTAATGGCCGAAATTGATACTGGTGCGGCGTTTAATGTAATTCTTGGTGAGTTTTTTACTAAGCTCGAGGCGCAGCCACTCGCACCAGGAGTCGGCTTAAGCCTAGGCGGCGACGCTGCCGCATCGAGCGAGGCTAATAGCAATATTGCCACGGCGGTACCTTTAGCGCTGGCCGTACTTACGTTCTTTATGCTTTATCAATTTAATTCGTTTCGGCGCATTGCCATTATTTTCGCGACTATTCCGCTGGCCGCTGTGGGTGTAATCCCTGGTCTGGCGCTCAGTGGTCAACCCTTTGGCTTCCAAAGTCTATTGGGCGTGATCGCCCTGGTTGGGATTGTGGTGAACAATGCCATTGTGTTAATCGATGTACTTGATCAAAAGTTGCAGGCGGGCGATTCAATCGCCGATGCGGTGGATGCGGCCTTGCTGCAACGCACTGCCCCGATTTTACTCACAACGGCCACGACAATTTTGGGCTTGCTGCCGCTGGCTTTCTCGTCTTCAACACTGTGGCCGCCCATGGCATGGGCGATTATTTCCGGGTTGCTGTTGTCCACGATCCTAACGTTGGTTGCGATTCCCGCATTGTGTTTATTGCTGCTGGGTAAGCATCAAAACGACATACCTGCGATCGAACGTGTGACACGGCCAAGTACTCGCCTAGCTACCTGGTTGATTCTGCCCGTGCTGGTGTTTACTGCTGCGGGGTTTATGGACGATCAGGTCGCACTGGCGCAACCTAGTAAGATGCGCGATTCAGTAAGTAACGGCGTGGAACTGACGTCCGAGGCGCAAATGGCACCCGAGTCGGAGTCGTATGTTATTGATCTTGATACTGTTTTGACTCGTGCGGCCCTTAATCTGCAAGTAGAAAACGCCGCATCACAAACGCGGGCAGCTCAAGCTGACGCTAGCGCCATTTATCGCCGAGCTTGGGCGCCCTCGGTTACTTTAGGAGGTAATGTGACTCGACGTGACACTGTTTCGAACATCGACTTGCCAACGGGGGCGCTAGCCGTAGGAGAGCGAGACAGTCATGTTTATGAGCTAAAGATCACGCAACCACTTTTTCGTCCTGCCCAGCAGCTCTATCAGACACGCTCTGCAACTTTGACAGCGGATAGTAGCGAAGCACAAACACTACGAGTTCGCGATGCCCAGATCAATCAAGCCGTGGCATTGTATGTAAATGCGTTATCGCTGCAGGAGGATATACGCGCGAACCAAGCCTTGGACACAGCCTTACAAGCACGATTCACGCGGATTCAACAACGTGTGAATGCGGGTAATGCCTTGCGCTCGGATGCATTGCAAATTGAGGTTGAGCTCAATCGCCTGTCGCAGAGACATATTGTTCTAGAATCTGATTTAGCCATTGTTGAACAGTATCTTGCCCGAGCACTTGATCTAAGCGACGCAGAAGGGGCCACTTTAGTTGGCCGCCCAATCGTGTTTGAGTTCGAAGAACAGTGGCTAGAAGAGTTGCCCTGGAGTGAAGCGAGTTCCCATGATGCGGCCTGTGAGTTGCGCGCTGACTGTCAGGCGCTGCAGTTGCAAATCCAAGCGTTGGAAGCGCAACGGCGCGGCATAGCGGCCGAGGCAGCGCCCAATATCAGTTTAAGCTACGCAGATACGCGCAGTGACGGACAGCTTTTTGTGCCCGAGGAAGATCAACGCGTGCTGTTAGAGTTTTCATGGTCTTTGTTCACTGGGGGGGCTCGTTCAAAGCAGCGCGTAGCCGTGGCGGAGCGAATCAGGGGGTTACAACTTCAGCTGAGGGATTTAGAGCGTTTAATTAGCATTGAGCGGGACGATGTGGTCCTTGCACGTAAGCAAGTGATCTCCGCCCTCGAAGTGGCACGGCAAAACGTGAACCTAGAAACCGAGCGCCTGCGAATACTTAGAACACGTTATGACAATGGCTTAATCACTCTAGATCAACTATTAGACGGTGAGGCCGGCTTAATACGAGCCGAATCTGAAGTGCGCAAAGCCAGTTTTCAATTACTTGCTACTTGGGCAAATGATAGATTGGCGACTGGGCATGGTTTCACTTTGTAAGGTCAACACTTTTTTAAGGTTTTACCTAGACGACCGCGCTCGTTAACCTAGCACGGTCGGCCGCAAAGCAAGTTCGGGTATTGCACTCTGGTCCGATTGCTCGGATGCATTCGGAGGGTGATACGAGCAACAACAGGGTTAGACCAAACCCTTGGCCAGTGAGGTTTTAGCTAAAACATTGGGAGCTTAGATTGATTGCAGACAAGGATAGTCTTGCGACAGATGCGCGCTTGTCATCAAGTACAAATGAAGACACAGCGGCCAAACTTCCTCGGCGTCACGCTAATGCGTGCGTCGAGGAAATGCCCGAAGGCGTTACTGCTGCCGTTAGCCTCGTAGACGCGGGTAGGCGGCGTATATCGCACTGGCCAGAGGCCGAGCGGCCCCGCGAAAAACTGTGTTCGCAGGGGGCGGCGAGTTTGTCAGACGCTGAGTTGCTGGCCGTTTTTATCGGCAGTGGGGTTAAAGGGTTAACGGCCATTGATATATCGCGAAATTTGCTGCACAACCAAGCAGGGTTACGCCAGTTGTTAAGTATGGAGCAAACGGAATTTTGTGCCCAGCAAGGCGTAGGCGAGGCTACTTATGCGTTATTGCGTGCGTCGCTCGAGTTGAGTCGGCGATACCTACGCGAGAAATTAGTGCGTCATGATGCACTCACTTCTCCGCAAACCTGCCGTGACTTTTTAAGCTTAGAGCTTCGTGACAAGCGCTACGAGTGCTTTATGGCGCTTTTTTTAGACTCTAAACACCGCGTGATCAGAGCTCAGGAGTTGTTCAGAGGAACGATCGATCATACTAGCGTACCCATCAGGGAAGTGGTGGTGGAAGCGCTGCGCTACAATGCGGCGGCGATGATCGTAGCGCACAATCATCCCTCGGGCAGCGCGGAGCCGAGTGCGGCCGACAAACACCTCACAAGCAATTTAAGTACGGCGTTGAATATGGTTGGGGTTAAGTTGTTGGACCATTTTGTGATCGGTGACGGCGAATCTGTATCGTTTGCCGAGCGGGACCTGATGAACTAATGCTTAGGTGCACTGAAACCTCCAAAAATCATGAATATTTGGTTTTCATGTCGAGCAATTTCTGGTATAAAACGCGCCTTGTTTGGGCTCGCTCGCTTAAGAGCGGCTCGATTGGGTAAAATCAAGACAGACTAATCAAAAGAAATTGAAGGAACGTTAAAATGGCAAGAGTATGTCAGGTCACCGGTAAAGGTACGACTTTTGGAAATAATGTCTCGCATGCAAACAATCGTACGCGTCGCACATTCATGCCCAATCTACACGACAGACGATTTTGGGTTGAAAGCGAGAGCCGCTGGGTGAAGTTACGCATTTCATCGAAAGGTATTCGAATCATAGACAAACGCGGTATTGACGCGGTGCTAACTGATCTGCGCGGAGCAGGCGTAAAGGTTTAGAGTACAAGCCCACGGCAAGATGGCTCTGCCCATTTTTATGCCGACTGGTGCGACTACTCGCGTGACCCGTTTTGGCAACTGTTGCTAGACGACCTAATGTGGAGTCAAGTACTAGCCAAAGTACCACTCGCACTTAAATACAGATTTCTACAAGGTGATTTATGAGAGATAAAATTAAATTGGTTTCCAGTGCTGGCACCGGTCATTTTTACACAACCACTAAAAACAAGCGTACGATGACCGAAAAAATGGTGATCAAGAAGTTCGATCCTGTCGTGCGCAAGCATGTTGAGTACAAAGAAGCGAAAATCAAGTAGAGATGCCTCAGGGGAGGGTTCGCTGTGTACGGCGCCCGTTCTTAGCCTGAGCGATTTCTAAGTCTGTGCGTTAGTTCTGAATAATTGACGCCGCTTTTTACAATCGATGGATCACTTAAGGCGAAATTGGCAGAACCTAGCTTGGTTTGAGTAGGCTGCCCAAATAGCTAGACCGCTGCCTTATGGCATTGAGTAGCATCACCAAATTGATTAGCCAATAAAAGAATTGAATTCCCAATAAAAAAGCCGGCGCTGCCGGCTTTTTTATTGGGAATTCAAACGAGCGGGATTATCGACTCGATCTTGCGGTTTAGTCGTCACGGTTAAACAAACCAAGGCGGTTCAAGAAGCCCTTTTCTTTATGGGTCGGTTCAGTAATTACGGTGCCGCCGTGTTGTTTATCTTCTTCACTGGGTTCCAGTGACGCAACCTGATCTAAGCTCACATCACCGCGCAGTTCAACAAGTTGGTCGCCATCAAAGATCGCAGTGATTAAGCGCGAGGTGGTTTGCTTTGTTTTGCTGTTCCGCTTGGAATAATAGTAGTCCCAGCGCTGCTCATTGAACGGGTCAATGACCATGGGTGTACCTAAAATAAACAATACTTCTTGTTTGCTCATGCCGTAGCGAAGTTCTTGCAAATTACTGTTATTAAGAATATTGCCTTGTTGTATATCTGGCTCATAGGGACGAATGCAGGCAGTCAGCGATAGCGATACAAGTAGCAATAACAAGAATGGTTTCATCGGATGCGTCATAGTGGTAAAAAGTGTTAGCAATGGTGAAGCAGATTGGGCAGATCAGTATTAAGAAGCTTGACGTGTCTCTTAGCGTTTCATCTCACTTTATTCTTTAACCGCCTTCTAAAGTGTGTGATTGTCTCGTTAGCCAGCGTGGGCGGATTCGATGTTCAACAAAACGGCAATCTCATCGCAATTGTTAAACTTATAGCAGTTTACACAAATACCCCAAACTTTTTCAGGGAATATCTCTTTGTTAACCGCTTTAAACCCGTGGCGATGAAAAAAATCTGGCACGTAAGTAAGCGCCATGAGTCGCTTAACCCCTTGCTGCCGGGCACGTTGCATAAGGTCACTTAAGAGGGCCGCGCCTAAGCCGAGGCCCTTGCAGCTTTCTTTAACCATTAAGCTGCGCACCTCGGCCAGTTCGGGGGTGAAGTGCTCTAGCGACGCACAGGCTATGACTTCGTGGTCGCGCTTAATGATTCTAAAGTGAGCAATGTTTTTTTCAAGGTCGGACTTGCTGCGAGGTAACAATTGCCCCATGCCTGCATAATGTTGCAGCAGCACTTGAATGGATGCAATATCGGCCACCGTCGCACTGCTAATCGGTTGTTCCTGTGCAGAGAGCACGGGCTGCGGGTTCATGTGGATTAGATTCATAAGTTATGCAGCGTGGCTTTGAGTGGCGCGCGCTAACATTTCGCGTGCGTGAGCAATAGTGTTATCGGTAATTTCTACGCCACCCAACATGCGCGATAATTCTTCAACGCGTTGGGCATCATTGAGCTTAATTAACTCGGTGGTGGTTTGTTCATCGGCGGCGGTCTTTTTTACTAAGATGTGCTGTTCGCCGAGCGCCGCCACCTGTGGAAGATGGGTAATGCAAATTACCTGGGCATTGCGACCTAATTCGCGTAATCGCTCGCCGACGATTTCGGCTATGCCGCCTCCAACCCCCACATCCACTTCGTCAAATACTAAAGTAGGTGTGCTTGAGCTTCTACTGGCGATTACTTGAATCGCCAAACTAATGCGCGACAGTTCCCCTCCCGAGGCGGTTTTCGCGAGCGGTTTGAGAGGCATACCCGCATTAGTCGACACTAAAAAATCAATATCGTCTTGACCGTGTTGACTCACACGCAGTTCATTGTTGTCTAATCGCGATACGCTCACATGTAAGCGGCCACCTTGCATTCCCAACTCTTGCATTTGTGCGGTTATATCGTGTTCCAACACTGCGGCAGCCTTAATTCTGGCGGCTGAAATGGTGTCGGCAAGTTCTGCGTACTCCGCTTTGAGTTTGTGCAGAGTGTGTGCCAGTTGCTCGGGTTGCGCGTCGGCGCCTTGCAGTTGGTCGTATTCGTCTTGTAGCTCGCGCTGTCGCTCTAGAAGCGCATTTTCGTTGCAGCGATGTTTGCGCGCAAGATTAATCAAGGTATCGCGCCGCGCCTCAACTTCATAGAGGCGTTCGGGGTCCGCATCGATATGACTTAACGCTCGTTCTAGTTCGGTTTGCGCCTCATCAACTTGCGCCAAAGCCGAGCTCAGCAATGCACAGGCAGAGTCCAGGTTGGGGTCGATTGAGGTGAGCCGTTCGAGTCGCGCCTGTTGCGTTCCAAGCAGGGCCGACACGTTAGTAGTGTCGTCCTCGTAGAGCGCAGTCAAAGCCTTCTCGATGGTACTGCGCAACTCGTCCGCATTGCTTAATACCGCGTATTCCTGTTCCAACAGCTCAAACTCATTCTCAATTAAATTAACATCGAGTAGTTCGTCCAGTTGGAAAGCGAGTAGATCGAGACGCCCGCGGTTGTCATCCATGTTCTGTTGTACAGAATCGAGTTTCTGTTGAGTTGCTTGTATGGATTTCGCCAAGGCACTAATACTAAGCAAGGCCTCGCTTATATCAGCGCGCTCATCCACAATAGTGCGCAGCGTTGGTTTGCGAAGTAATGATTGATGTTCATGTTGGCCGTGTATGTCCACTAGCAACAACCCAAGCTCCTTGAGGGTGGCGAGAGTGGTCGCTTGGTCGTTAATATAACAACGTGTAGGACGGTCGGTGCGCAACACGCGACGAATTAATAGTTCGTCCGCTGATTCACGCCTATCTAGATCGCGCGCTTTTAACCACGCTTTGACCTCGGATAAGTCTTGTACCGAAAAACTCGCGCTAATATCGCTTTGCTCTTCGCCAAAGCGAATGAGACTCGCTTCTGCGCGTGCGCCTAGGACTAAGTCGAGGGCGTCCAGAACGATACTTTTACCGGCTCCCGTTTCGCCACTAACGACGGTAAATCCGCGCGCGAAGTCTATTTCGGTTGCTTTGACAACCGCAAAATTATTGATGGTTAGATCCAGTAGTGCCATGGTGCGACTTAACCCCAACCAAGCTTAACTCTAAGCATGGCAAAGTAGTTATACGCTTCTGTGTGTACCAACTGCACGGCATGTTTAGAACGTTGTACGCAGACCGTTTCGTCGCCGCGCAAGTTGTAACCGATAAGTCCGTCAGACGAAACATGCGCTAGATTAGGAGTTTTATTGCGAATTCTCACTTCGATTTTAGATGCGGCTGGCAGTGTAATAGGTCGATTTGAAAGAGTGTGCGGTGAGATTGGCACCATAGAGATTACATCAGTACCGGGATGCACAATGGCACCACCGGCCGACAAAGCATAGGCGGTCGAACCCGTCGGTGTAGCGAAAATAACACCGTCAGAGCGCGCTGTTGTTACAAATTGCGCGTCGACCGAAGCTTGCCAGTTAATGAGTCGTTCTAGCCCATGTTTGCCAATGACTACGTCATTCAAGGCAATTTGCTCATAGAGTATCTCGCTATCGCGACGCACTTTAACGTCAAGCATCATGCGATTTTCAATTACGAACTCACCCGCAAGAATCTTATCGATCTCGGGAAGCATCTCGTCACGCGTTATATCGGTGAGAAACCCTAAGGTGCCGAGGTTGACCCCAACGATGGGAATACCCATCTCTGCCATATGCCGAGCGACGTGTAACATGGTGCCGTCACCACCGATTACAATGGCGAGGTCAATATCAACACTGACGTTCTCTTCAATTCGTTCTTGTGGCAAGTCGCGAGTAATTTCCGCTGCCGTGGTGTAGCCCAACTTTACTTTATACCCAAGTGCATCGAGGTGTTCGGTCAATTGTTTCAACGGCTTTTCGACACTGTTGTCGCGGTACTTGCCGAACACGCCTATCGTTTTAAACATGGGTTCTATGATTTATGCTCATGCGGCGAATTGTCGCCAATTGCAGGATGCTTTGTCCAGCGAGATTCGGTTTTGCATACCATTATCTAACATAGAACAACGCGCGGAGCCACGATACAGCCTTCTCTGCCCGTGCGCTAACGTTTATCTCGGTATACGGCATAAAATGCCGTAGGATATAGGTGTCGCCCACACCGCGGTTTGTCCCAAGTGCGCGGGTTGTTCCCCGTGTCTACGCTTATAATGCACAGCATAGAGTGTTTTGTGATCCTTTCGGTTATATTGGATGCTTGATTAATTTTCAATTTCGGGCTTAGGTTAAGAGCCTCCCAAGTATGAGCTTAGACAGTCGCGCCGAGAAAGTGTTGAAAAACCTGGTTGAAACCTACATTCAAGAAGGTCAGCCAGTGGGATCTCGTAAACTCGCTAAATTGCCTACCATGGGTGTAAGCAGTGCGACAGTACGCAATGTGATGTCAGACCTTGAAGAACTCGGATTAATTAGCGCGCCGCACACGTCTGCAGGTCGTATTCCCACGGCCTTAGGGTATCGCTTGTTTGTTGACAGTATGCTCAAGGCCACGCCCTTGTCGAAGAAGTCTGTGCGTGAGATGGCGAGTAAGTTTTCCAATGAAGCAGACCCAGAAACTTTACTCTCGCACGCATCTGAGGTGCTTTCTGAGTTAACGCGCTTCGCTGGTATGGTGGTTTTGCCGAACGAGTCGGTAACACGTTTTCGCCAACTCGAATTCATGCGTTTGTCTGAGGGACGTATTTTAGCCATTTTGGTCACCGAAGATGGCCGCGTGCAAAATCGAGTTTTGTCGCTCGATACGCGGTTTACCGATGCGGAGCTGATCGAGTCAGCCAATTTTTTTAATCATCGCTACCGCGGTAATACCCTCGATGAAGTCCGACGTAGAGTCGTGCGCGATATGCAGAACGACAACGATGAGATGCATCGAGTTAATCAAGCCGCGATTCATGCGGCGGCGCGCGTGATCCGCGAGGAGGATGATGACCGTCCTGTAGGTATGATGTTTAGCGGAGAGCAAAAATTGCTCGATGTGCCAGACCTCTGCCAAATAGAGACTTTGCAGAAGTTGTTCGATGCTTTCAAAACGAAGCGTGATTTACTGACACTGCTCGATCGCAGCATGAAGGCTGAAGGTGTAAGCGTTTTTATTGGAGAAGAGTCGGGCTATAGTGCTTTAGGTGAGTGCAGCGTCATTGCCAGCCCCTATGCGGTGGATGGAAAAGTGATCGGTACACTCGGCGTGATTGGGCCAACACGCATGGCCTACGATGAAGTGATTTCGGTCGTGGACCTTACTGCCAAGTTATTGAGTAATGCACTTGCCTCTAGCCGCTAATACGGGGAGTGATGCAATGAAATACCCTTTGTCAGTGCCGCTTCTTGCAACGACCCTCTTTGCCAGATACTAATCAATCCCGAGCGCTAAACGTAGGGCGCGCCAAATTTAAATAATAATATAACCTTCAATATAGCCTTCTAAGGAGACGAGAATAATGCAGACACATTGGATTTTTTGGCCGGTTCTAGCGCAATTGTTAATTCCGTTCTGGGTGCTGATCCTTAATGGGCAGCGTAAAGCGGTTGATCGTCGCTCTGGTACAGTCGACCCAGAGCAAGCGGCGATTGATAATAAAGCTTGGTCTTTGCCCGTCGTGCTGACGTCCAATAGTTTAGCGAATCAATTTCAATTGCCCGTCGTGTTTTACGTTCTGTGCTTAGTCTTGGCGGCGCTCGACGCGGTGTCTGCATTTGCCTTGTTGGTGGCATGGCTGTACGTATTAACGCGTTGGTTCCATGCTTACGTTCATGTTACGAGCAATCATATTCCTGCTCGCTTTGGCAGCTTTGTGTTGAGCACACTTATTTTGCTCGTGCTGTTGCTCGCCACTGCGGTCGCTTTGTATCAGGTTTCTTAAGCGAGCGACTGCGCGGTAGCTTAGCGCGGCGGCTGTTGGGTGGAGATCGGTTTAATGCCTAATATTCTTAGTACCAAATTGCGTAGGCCGCGCAACAAGGGGTAGATGCGGCGGCTTACTTGGGCATTGGCAAACAACCAACGCGTTAAACGATTGAATGCGCCCGAACGCTTACTTAGTGTGACGAGGTGATTAAGCGCGGCGCTACCGTGGTAAGTTTGACCTGCATGGGTCACGATTATACCTTGGTCTATATCTAGGCCTGCATCTTGGGCTGCCTTGCAGTGCTCGGGTGCTATACGAGCGTTGATACGCTCTACGTTTATGTCTGGGTCTTCAAGCTCCGTTCGCGATATATAAAATTGGCATATCGGGCACTCGCCGTCGTACAGTATCGTCAACTCCTGTGGTGGCTCTGACGCGTCATTAGCATCGTTGCTTTTGCGGTTTGGCTTGATTGAAGACATTGCGAATGATTGTTCCCACTTGTGAGCATGATCGCAGTAGCGCTTCTTACGGCGCGCGAGCCTTAAGCAGCCAACTTGATGCCGTGTTCGCGGTGCGTGTGCGATAGTATAGGGGTTACAACTGACTAAACTTAAAAAACTATGCAAGAATTCGATTTGATCGTTTATGGCGCTTCGGGCTTTACGGGCCGTTTGGTAGCCGAATATTTACACCGTGAATACGGACACGATGACACGCTGCGGTGGGCGATGGCAGGGCGTAGCGCCGCAAAGTTGGTGCAAGTGCGCGACGAGTTGGGCTTGCCTGATACCATACCACTCGTGGTCGCGGATACCGACGATCAAGCATCTTTAGAACAATTAGTGGCTCGCACCAAAGTGGTGGCTACCACGGTAGGGCCTTATCAGCTGTACGGGTCCGGCCTCGTTAAAGCGTGTGCGGAAGCGGGCACCGATTATGTGGATTTGTGTGGCGAATCAGTTTGGATGCGCCACATGATTGATGCGTACGAGCAAGCAGCGCAAAACTCGGGTGCGCGTATTGTATTTTCGTGCGGCTTTGATTCCATTCCTTTCGATCTTGGCGTTTATTTATTGCAACAAGAGGCAATTAATCGCTTTGGTGCCCCGTTTCAGGAGGTTAAGGGTCGAGTTAGGGCGATGCAAGGTACTTTTTCAGGCGGTACTGCGGCGAGCTTACAAGAGTCCATTAGGCGCGCGCGCTCAGACCAAGAAGTTTTCGCACTCGCCATAAATCCTTATGCGCTGGTCCCTCAGTTTGTGGGGCCTGAGCAGCCCAATGGCGATGTTGTACAGTATTCTTCGGAGCTCGACAGTTGGGAAGCTCCCTTTATTATGGCTGCAATCAATACACGCAATGTGCACCGCTCTAACGCCCTATTGAATTATCTGTACGGTGAAAATTTCTTGTATTCAGAAATGCTACTCACCGGCCCAGGCGAAAAGGGCGAGAAAATTGCGAAAGCCGTTGCTGGTGATCGTTCTATGGCTGGGCCAGATGCGCCGAAACCGGGTGAAGGCCCTAGCTTGGCTGAACGCGAAGCCGGTTTTTATGACTTGCTATTTTACGGCCAAACTGCGGCCGGCGATAAAGTGTCGGTCGGTGTTAAAGGTGATCGAGACCCAGGCTACGGGTCCACTTGCAAGCTCATTAGCGAGAGCGCACTCTGTTTGTTAAACGAAGCGCGCGACACTCCAGGTGGAATTTGGACATCGGCACCCGCATTAGGTAACCATCTTATTAATCGCTTGCACGCGCACGCCGGTGTAAGCTTCGAAGTCGAGAGCTAGATCATTACCGTTACCGTCCACCTGTGTGCATAGCAGGTGGCGTGATCGGGTTAAGGGCGTAATGGGGTTGCGCACACTGGCCACTCGGATGTTTTGAGCCAGTAGATCTTAATCTCACTATGACTTTGTTCAGAGTGCATGAGGGATGTTTCGCCTAGTGGTTCTCTCTTCTTCATCTTTTTTGGCTTTTCATTCTCAATCGCAGTGACGCAGAGCCACTTTTACGGTCAGCCGCCGCCTTACGTTCAAATACGTCTGAACGATGCGTTTAAAGAGCATTTCTTGTCACTTTAATAGACGCATGCCCACTATCTTTTCGCGTTGCAAAAGCGAATCGACATTTTTAATTAAATGTAATCCATGGTTCACTTGAGGTTAAGCAAATCGACCTTACACTTCTGGCTGAAACATTACTAACGGAACATGTGTCTTGAAAGTAATGATTTCTTGTTCTGGTCTTTGGGCTGGTGAAATGAGCAGTTATGCCTGCACGTTTCGTTTAAGTCCCTCCTTTTTTGCATGTGCAGCAGGGCGGTTGCAATGAGTAGCTCAGTGTTGTGGCATCGATTTAAAGTTTCACGGAGAAGTATATGAACCAATTGTTTTCTCGAATTATTGTGCCGGTGGTTAAGTGGGGATCTTTGATTCTGGCCACCGCAGCTTTGGTGTTTACCCTGCAAGTTTATGCTGAAGACGACGCTCGGGACGTACAGCTATTGCCGTTAGATAACGCACCAATGAATACCGACTCAGCAAAGGTTGGCGAGACACAAGCGTGGGCTCCAAGTGCGGGTTTTGCTGATTTGATTGAACAGGTGAGTCCTGCTGTTGTGCATGTGGCAACAAGTGGATTTATTCAAATGTCACGCGCTCGTGATTACCGTAATTTTCAATTTCCTCCCGGATGGGAAGACTTCTTTCGTGATTTTCAGGACCCCCAACAACCCGATGAGGATGGTGGGCAGGACGACAGTGACAACAAGCAGAAGCGTCCTTTGGGTATAGGTTCAGGTTTTGTGATCAGTGCGGAAGGTTACGTTGTGACGAATCATCACGTGATAGATCGCGCTGACGAAATCCTTGTGACACTGACCAATGGCGACGAGTATCAAGCGGAAATTATCGGCAGCGACCCTAAAACCGATCTCGCGTTGCTTAAATTGGAAGACGCTCGTGAATTACCGTTTGTGGCTTGGGGCGATGATGAAAAGTCTCGAGTCGGCGATTGGGTGCTGGCGATTGGTAACCCGTTCGGGTTAGGCGGTTCTGCGAGCACTGGCATTATTTCAGCTCGCGGACGCGACATTCAATCCGGTCCCTATGATGATTATATTCAAGTAGACGCAGCCATTAACCGTGGCAATTCTGGCGGCCCGCTATTTAACACACGTGGTCAAGTTATCGGAATCAATACGGCGATTTATTCACCTAACGGCGGCAGCGTGGGTATCGGTTTTTCTATTCCCGCTACCATGGCGAAAGACGTAATTCGTCAACTACGCGAGGAGGGCCGAGTAGAACGCGGCTGGATCGGTGTTGGCATTCAAGCTTTAAACAAGGATTTGGCTGATAGTTTGGGTCGCGACGACGATGCAGGAGCGTTAATAACCGCGGTAGAAGACGATACGCCTGCTGCCAAAGCAGGACTGCAAGTTGGCGATATCATTCTAGAATTTGACGGTAAAGTGATAGAGGAGATGCGCGATTTACCTCGAATTGTTGCGCAGTCTAAGGTTGGTGACACCTATCGTTTAAAGATTTCGCGTGATGGTGATGTTAAAAACTTGTCAATTAAAACTGAGCCGTTTCCCGATGAATTGGCCGATACAGACTCTGGGCGCTCGCAGCCAGCCCCGAGCACGGATGATGATGTCCTCGATGCGCAACTGCGTGCAATTACTGACTTAGAGCGTCGTCAATATGGCCTTGATGAGTCAGTCTCTGGGGTACTCGTTGAAGGTGTAAATAGACAAGGCTTAGCCGCCAATAATGGCCTACGCCGAGGTGATGTAATCGTGCGCTTAGATGGCCAGGAAGTGCAAGCACCACAAGACGTTGCTGACATCGTGTCTGCGGCTCGTAAGGCGCAACGGAATAAAATTTCGATGTTGTTGAGTCGTAGCGGTAATTCGCGATTTTTGGCCTTTAATCTGCAGGATTGAACGTCCTAGGCCGTTTTACCGACCGTTCGTGTGTGCACGACGGTCGGAACCAATTAATCCAAAATGGGGTAACAGATGATGGCACAAAAAGGTAAGAAAAATATAAGTGTACTGGTGGTGGAGGACGATCAAGAAACGGCGTCCTATATCGTTAAGGGCTTACAAGAGTGTGGTCACGATGCCGTGCACGCGGCCGATGGCCGAGAAGGCTTGCTGATGGCCGACGCGTCGGAGTATCAAGTTATTATAGCCGATCGGATGCTACCGAAAGTGGATGGTGTGACCATGACTCGCACTTTACGTGGTAGTGGTAACCGCACGCCCATTTTGATGCTCAGCGCCCTAGGCGATGTAGACGATCGCGTCGCTGGTCTCAAAGCGGGTGCTGATGATTACTTAGTAAAGCCGTTCGCATTTTCTGAGTTGCAGGCACGCATAGAGGCCTTGGTGCGACGCGCTGAGCCCGAATCACCCGATACTATTTTGAAAGTATCGGACCTGGAGATGGATTTGCTTAAACGCGAAGTGCGTCGAAACGACAAGAAAATTGACTTGCAGCCTCGCGAGTTTAGATTGCTTGAATATTTAATGCGGCACAGCGGCCAAGTTGTGACGCGCACGATGTTGCTTGAAAAAGTGTGGGATTATCATTTTGACCCTCAGACCAACGTTATTGATGTTCATATCAGTCGTCTGCGCGGTAAAATAGACAAAGAGTTTGATGTTTCATTACTGCACACCGTGCGTGGGGCAGGGTATATGCTGAGTGAGCCAGATTAATCCATTTAAAAGTTCGTTAATCCGAATAACGTTAGTGTACGTACTGTTATTCGGATTATCGGTTTCCATTATTCTGGGTTTGATCTATTGGTCAACGATTGTCTACACCACCAACCAGACGGATGAAAACATCAATGCTGAAATACAGGCATTATCGGCAGTGTATGCCCTTGAAGGTTACGCTGGGCTAGCGACTACGCTATCTGAGCGGGTACGGCAACAGCGCCCGGGTGATTCAACCCTATACTTGCTCACTGATCACAATTTTGAGCCGCTTGTGGGGAACATCTCCGGCTGGCCCAAAGTGGCTTACGACCAAGATGGTTGGTTAGACTTTAGGCTCGACGATCTTTTGGATGAGAGCGGCGGCGAATTCAGTGCTCGGGCTAAAACGTTTGAAGTAGATAATCGTTTTAATCTATTGGTTGGCCAAGGTATGAAAGACCTGCGCAACCTGCGGCAACTGGTCACTGAAGCAATGGTCTGGAGTTTGCTGGTAACGCTCGTTCTTGGCGTGCTGATGGGGTACATGATGCGCCGCACGCTCCGCTCGCGTCTGGCGGCGATTAACAGCATTAGCCGCGAAATAATGAAAGGGGATTTTCAAAAGCGCATCAAGACCAAGGGATCAGGGGATGAGTTTGACGAGCTTGGCGAGAATCTAAACATCATGCTCGACCGCATTGAAAATGGGGTTGAGGGTGTGCGCAGGGTGTCGGACAATATCGCCCACGACCTTAAAACCCCGCTGGCACGCTTAAAAAACAAAGTTGAAGAGCTACATCGGGTTTTTGCCGCCGACAGTCAGGAGCACCAAGCCTTAGACAAGATCGTGGCAGAAGCAGATGGTCTGCTCGCCACGTTCAATGCCTTATTAAGAATTGCGCGTATTGAGTACAGCGAGAAGCGTAAAGAGTTTGCGGCGGTTGCCGTTGACGCATTGCTTGAAGATTTATTGGAGTTGTACGAACCGCTCACAGAAGAAAAGAACCAGCGCTTGAGCGTGGTAGCGCTCGAGCCGGTAACCGTGTTAGCTGATCGAGACATGTTGTTTCAAGCGCTGGCAAATCTGATCGACAACGCCATCAAATACACGCCAGACGATGGAGAAATCGAAATATCTCTGCAGGATTCGCCAGATGGTGCCTATATTGAAATCGCTGATAATGGTCCTGGTATTCCAAAGGAAGAATACGATAATGTTGTTCAGCGCTTTTATCGAGTCGATGAGAGCCGTACTACGCCGGGAAGCGGCTTAGGTCTCGCGCTCGTATCGGCCGTATTGCGTGTACACCAAATGGGATTGACGTTTGCAGACAACGCGCCGGGTTTGCGTGTGCGAGTAGATCTGCCGAAATTTGAAGCGTCCGCACCAAAACGACGCAAAGCCGCTAAATAGGCGTGTATTGGTCAGGACGCGTGCCGATTGCCTTAGAATGACTCATCCTGACCGTACCTTGTTCGCTAACCCTGCGCCAAGATGTTTCACGTTGCCCACACGATGATCTCTATACTATTCTCATCGGAATTGGGGTGCGCTAGTTCGGATAAGTCACGTTTGATACAGGCCCGCAAGCTACCCTTTGCGTTTCAACACAATCTTTATCTATTGCACATTTAGCGAGACTATGAGTAACACAACACGCGTTCTGATCATTGAAGACCATCGCGACATTGCGGAAATGTTGTACGACTATTTTGAGCGCAGAGATTATGAGCTCGATTATGCAAGCGATGGGCGCATGGGCTTTAATTTAGCTAACCAGAATGAGTACGACATTATTTTGTTGGACTTGATGTTGCCTGAAATGGACGGCATTGATGTGTGTCGTAAACTTCGCGAAGAGTCGAAAAACTACACTCCCATTCTAATGATGACGGCGCGCGATACCCTGCAAGATAAGATCAAAGGTTTCGATATCGGCGCGGATGACTATTTGGTTAAACCTTTCGAGATTCTTGAGTTGGAAGCGCGCATCAAAGCCTTAATGCGGCGCAAGGGTCAAGTCGCTCAGCAAGAAGTGTTGCAAGTAGCGGATCTACAGCTCGATACAGGCACGTTGGAAGTGCTGCGAGGCGATGTGCCGATTTATCTCTCGCCCATTGGTTTGAAAATATTAACCATTTTGATGAAGGAATCCCCAAAAGTGGTTAGCCGCAATCAGCTTGAGCATGAAATATGGGGTGATATACTGCCCGATAGCGATACGTTACGTAGCCACATGTACAATTTGCGCAAGCAAATAGACAAGCCCTTTGAAACACCATTGCTGCAAACTATCCAATCGCGGGGATATCGAATTGGCGATGCGCCGTAACACGCGAGCATTGCGATTAAAAGAAGGTCAACTTGTTTGGAACTAATTGGAACAAGTCGGTTCGGCTTTCTTACAGTGCCTACAGCGGGTGACAGTGCCTACAGCAGGTGACAGTGCAAGAGCGCCTACAGCTGGCCAAAGTTGTAGAGCGATTGTTGATCAACACTCATGTTAACTCTTTTGTAGGTATGCGTGCTGCTTGCGCGTCGGGCACTAAGGGCGGGCTGTGAGTCTACTCGCCGTGCCGTATTCTTAGAACAGTCGGCAGATGTAACGTAATCAGACACACGAGTGTCGTTATCGATCAGACTAAACCCTGCCTAATGGCCTTACTGAAAGGCTCCACCTAAAAGCCGCCTACCTGACTGAGGTTGTGCTATTGCCCTTATGAAGAATTACGACCTTAGCCAATCGACCATACGTACCAAACTAAGCCGAAAGATGACCTTGCAGGCTGGTTTGATCGGCTTAGTCGCGGTTCTCGGCATCGGCTTTGCCAGCATTGTAATCGAGCAGTTTTTAGTGCGTGAGGCCTTACGTCGCGAGGCGATTCACTTTTGGTCGCTCTATGCCGAGGATCCAACTTATCGAGCGCCGAATACGGCTAACCTGAAAGGCTATTTAGTCCCGCTAGAGTCCACCCACGGGATCCCTTCTGAGTTACTCGGCTGGGGATTGGGGTATCACAAAATGCATGGGCAGACCGCTCATTCTCTGCTGTACACGACCGAGCAGTTCGACCATCGCCTGTATCTTTTGTTTGATGGGCAAAGTGTGTTGCGGCTTGCGTTGTTTTTTGGTGTTTTCCCCCTTACCCTCGTGCTTGTGCTGATCTACGTAACGGCCTGGTGGGTTTATCAAGAGTCTAAGTACTTGTTGAGTCCTATAGTCTGGTTAGCGAATAAATTTGATCGCTTCGATCCAGCTCGTACCCAAGATGGACTCGACGATTTTAGTGATATTCCCGGTGATGTGGATTGGGAAGTAGACAAGCTTGTATCCTCTTTTCGCTCATACTCAAAGCGCATACAGCATTTTGTTGAACGCGAGAGGGCGTTTACTCGCGATGCTAGCCATGAGTTTCGCACACCGCTCACGGTTATTAAAATGGCCTCTGATCTGCTGTTGGCCGAACACGACCTTAACGAGTATTCCAAAAAATTTGTAACGCGTATCAAAGGTTCCGCCAAGGATATGGAGGAGCTCATTGACGCTTTTTTGATTTTGGCGCGAGAAACCGATAATGAGTTTGAAGACCAACATATTTTGGTTTCGGAACTCGTGGCTAAAGAAGTCGCCAAAGCGGATATCTATTTAGACAATAAACCGATTACGATCGATATCGATCAACAATTTCCGCTCGAGCTGTATACAGCGGAGCGCGTAGCTTCTATCGTGTTAGGCAATCTAATTCGTAATGCCGTGCTCTATACCAACGAAGGCACTGTGACAATCCGAATTAAAGAGCACTCGGTGGAGATTGTTGATACAGGAATTGGTATGACCGAAGACCAAATCAAGCGCATTTTTCAACCTTACTATCGCGCCGAACATTCTGGTAAGACTCAGCGTCGCGGTTATGGGGTGGGCTTGACCATTGTAAAGCGCTTGTCCAATCGTTTTAATTGGCGAGTGAGTGTGGTTAGCGAAATTGATCGAGGAACTTCCGTTGAGGTTTTTTTTGATGGTCATTAGCGGCACAGTTGCATGGGTTTGCCAAAAATCCAAATAATTCGCTCTTTAAATTGTGTCTAAATTGCTTAGCCACTAAGCCCTTAATGCCTTAGTGCAATACAGCGTAATAGGCTTGGCGACCCAATCCCCATTCATTTTTCGGGTGCCCGATTGCGCTATCCTTATGTTGGCGTGCATTCAAAGTGTCAACTTAAAAAACGCTGGAATTGCAGATTGGGCGCAAGCATAATCGGGGCGGCAAATAATGCAAACGCGTTGATGTAGATCCGCTGCAAAGCAAATGAGTGTAAACGAGATAATGGCATGAGCATTACCGAAAAGGAGTACGCGGTTCGCCCCAACAAATCCCAGTTAAAACGTGATATGCGCGCGGTTAACGAACTGGCGCAACAACTGATCGATCTACCCAACAGTGCTTTAGCGAAAATTCCGCTCAGTGCCACAGCCCGCGAAGCGATCGCAGAGGGAAAGCGTCTCACTCGCGGGGCTTTACAGCGACAATTGCGCCGTATAACAACATTACTCTCTCGCGAAGATACCGAGGCCATTAATCTGGAAGTACAGCGACATTTGCAACCGGATCGAGAAAGTAATGCTTTATTTCACAAATTAGAGGTGTGGCGTGATCGACTGATCGACGGAGACGAGCAATTAGTGTCCGCTATTTTCGAAGAATTTCCGGACATCGATCGGCAACATTTTCGTCAACTCGTTCGCAACGCGATGCACGAGCGCGAGGCAGCCAAAGAGTCCGCCAACAAGCCGCCAAAGTTTTATCGTGCGCTCTTTCAATGTTTACGCACAATGCATGGGCAATAAACGCGGGCCCAGCAGGGTAGTATAGTATTTAGGCTTTCAGCTGTTAAACGATGAAAGTCGAATTAGCTAATAAAATCAACTAACTAGGACCAACCAAGGGCAATGTTCGAACATCTACAGGCTATGCCAGCTGATCCAATTTTGGGACTTAATTTGGCATTTCAGCAGGATTCCAATCCGGCCAAAATTAATTTATCCATCGGCGTGTATCAAGACGCACACGGACAAACTCCAATTTTTGCTGCGGTTAAGCAGGCGGAGCAACGTTTAATCGACGCACAAAAAACTAAATCGTATGCCCCACAAGCTGGTGACCCAGCCTTTTTGCAAGGAACCTTGCGACTGTTGTTAGGCCAGGATCTGGTGGCAGCACGCGGAGCTCAAATTACGGCTGTAATGACGCCCGGCGGCTGTGGTGCTTTACGCATGGGTGCCGAGCTGTTGCGCAGTGCCAAAGCCGACGCCCGCGTGTGGGTAAGCACGCCCACTTGGGCTAATCATTTCCCTTTGCTCGAAAGTGCTGGCTTGCAGCTTGTTTCTTATGCCTATTACAACACGCAGACCAACCGCATTGACTTTCAAGCGATGTTGGATAGCCTGGCAGGTGCGGTGGCGGGTGATGTGGTCTTGTTGCACGGCTGTTGCCACAATCCTACTGGGGCAGACCTTTCGCAAACGCAATGGGATGAAGTTATCGACCTACTTGAGCGTAAGCAGTTAACGCCGTTTATTGATGTAGCTTATCAAGGTTTTGGTAATGGACTAGAGGCGGACGCTTACGGGGTGCGTCAAGCGGTTAAGCGCCTTCCTGAAGTCTTGATTGCTGACTCATGTTCCAAGAACTTCGGTCTATATCGAGAGCGCACCGGTGCCATTATTGTGGTTACCGATTCTGAGCAACAGACCAACGCCGCCAAAACCCATATCTTGTCGGCTGCGCGCCGCAGTTATAGTATGGCACCGTACCATGGTGCGGGCATAGTCGGTTACTTACTCGGTGATGCCCAACTTACCCAGCAATGGCAGGGTGAACTTAATGACGTGCGCACCCACATGAATGGTTTGCGGCAGAAGCTGGCCCGCGAATTGAATATTGCACAAACTATAATGAATTTTGATTTCGTTGCTGACAGTACTGGGATGTTTTGTTTTTTAGGTATTCCTAAAGAAATGGTGCTTGCGCTGCGTGAGCAATATGCGATTTATTTGCTGGACAGCACGCGTATCAATATTGCAGGGCTATCTGAACAGAATCTAAGCATCGTGGTTGATCGAGTGGCGGGGCTGCTTAAGGCATAGATAGACCTATAAGAACAATTATTAAGCCGACCCCTTGATGGGGGGTCACTGTTGTAGTGATCAATAACTCGGTATTCAATCGCTAAAGGAGCATGACAGATGGCTAGTAGGGGAGAGTTTAGTTCACAAACCGCGTTTATTCTTGCCGCGAGCGGCTCCGCAGTCGGGCTTGGTAATATTTGGGGATTTCCGATTCAAGTCGCATCGAATGGCGGTGGCGCCTTTGTGGTCACTTACGTTTTTCTAACTTTTTTACTCGCCTATCCGATCCTTATGGCGGAGTTGGTGTTGGGGCGCCACAGCAAAGCCGACACGGTTCGGTCGGTAGTTAATATAGCCTCGCCTAAGGTGAAACCGCTCGCTTACTTAACAGGCTACTGGGGGATTCTGACCGCTAGCCTTATCTTGAGCTTTTATGCCATTGTAGCTGGATGGATGATTGGTTTTGGCGCGGGCTCGCTGGCGGAGTTGGCAGGTCTAGATACGCTTAAATTATGGTTAACGGAGTTTTCCCTAGAACGTAATCTATTGTTATGCGTGGTGTTCTATGGACTCACCATGGCGATTGTTGCCAAGGGCGTGACCGCTGGTATCGAACGTTGGTCAACTCGCCTGATGCCCATATTGCTCGTATTGATTCTTGCACTGATCGCCTACATCGCGACTCAACCTGGCGCTATGCAAGGGTGGAAAGTGTATTGGCAGCCGGATTTTTCCCGCGTACTTGACCCTGATTTAGTGATTAGCGCTTTAGGCCAAGCGTTCTTTTCGTTGTCGCTAGGGGTGGGAACAATGATGGTGTACGGTTCGTACATTGCTAAAACCGAGAACTTGCCCAAACTTGGCGCCACTGTTGCCATTGTTGATATTGCGATTGCTGTGTTAGCGGGTTTGTTGGTGATTCCAGCCATGTATGTAGCGCTGCACAACGGCGTTACGATTTTTGACGAAGGTGGCGCCTTAATCGATAGTGACCGTTTGATCTTTACTGTATTGCCCGCTCTATTTGAAACGATGGGGCTCGCTGGCATGATTATTTCAATACTGTTTTTTGCCTTGATGACAATTGCGGCCATCACCTCGTCTATCTCAATGCTCGAAGTTCCTGTGGCCTATGTTAGCGAAAGTTGGTCTTTTGACCGCAAGCGTGCCTCAGTTTTGGTAGGGGCCGCCATTATGCTTGTCAGCTTTTTGATTATTTTTAATTTCTCAGCGCTCTTTGGCTTGGTTATCAATATAACCACCCGCTATAGCGAACCCTTGATCGGCGTACTGTTTTGTATTTTTGTGGGTTGGGTGCTGCAACGCAACCATTTACTGCAAGAACTTAAACAAGGCACTCCCGATTTGGAAAACACTTTATTTTGGAAGATTTGGCCTAGCTATGTGCGGTTTGTGTGTCCACTTATAATGCTCGCCGTTTTTATGCATAGTTTTGACTTACTGAGTTTCTAAACACACGCAGTTTTCCCGCGAGTTTTCTTAACGCTTGATCGGTCGTGTCCCAGTCGATGCAACCATCGGTAATAGACTGCCCATAAGTCATCGCTGCACGATCAGCTGTTAGAGATTGGCGGCCTGCAATTAGATGGCTCTCGAGCATAACGCCAATAATACTGGTGTTGCCCTCTAATATTTGCTGGCTGACGTTGTCGAGCACGAGCACCTGCAACTCATGGTCCTTATCGGAGTTCGCGTGGCTACAATCGATCATGATATTGCCAGGCAGGCCCTTTTCACGTAAAGCCCGTTCGGTAAGACGGACATTAACCGAGTCGTAATTGGTTTTACCGCCGCCGCCGCGCAAGACAATGTGCGCATAGGGATTACCTTTTGAATGTACGATCGACACTTTGCCTTTTGCATCAATGCCCAAAAAGCTGTGTGCATGACTCACCGATTCAAGCGCATTGATCGCCACCCCTAGTGAACCATCAGTGCCATTTTTAAACCCGATGGGTACCGACAAGCCACTGGCCATTTCACGGTGGGTTTGAGATTCGGTGGTGCGGGCGCCGATGGCCGACCAAGTGATCAGGTCTTGCATATATTGCGGTGAGATAGGGTCCAAGGCTTCATTAGCGATGGGTAGGCCCAGCTGGTTGATTTCGAGCATCAAGTTGCGCGCGAGCGACATCCCCTTTTCGATCTGAAAGCTGCCATCTAAATCAGGGTCGTTGATCAGCCCCTTCCAGCCAATAGTGGTGCGGGGCTTTTCAAAATATACGCGCATAACAACGAACAGTTGATCCGCCACGTCATCCGCAAGGATCTTCAAGCGTCGAGCGTACTCCAGCGCTGCTTGCGGGTCGTGAATTGAACACGGCCCAACGACCACAATGAGACGTTTGTCGACTCGGTCGAGAATATTACTCACCACCCTGCGCGATCTTAAGACGTGCTGCACAAGCGAATCGCTCATGGGGTATTCCTGTTTTAGCGCTTCAGGTGTGACGAGTCGTTCGAGTGCACGAATATTTTGATTGTCTAATTCCATCTTAAACATAGTTTCGGAGGCAAAAATTTAGGTAGGAGCGGTCTGTTCACACACGATGCGCTCTGTAATGATCAAGCTAAAGTCGCGATAGTACGGCTTTTGTTCGCAGAATCAACCATCGCGGCATTAAAGGCTTAATCAAAAAGGCTGTAGCGCGGTTTTAGATTTTACTGATTCGCACCAAAATGATCATGGTGACCGCCCAAGCGATGCCTAGACTTGCACTGATCAATAATTCGTCGCCCAGATAGTCAACCGCCCCAAATTCAAGACCGGCATAGTACGACAGTGGGCCACCGATCAATCCCATTGCAGCGGGCAACAGCGGGTGCACCTTCAGCCAATCTAAAGAGTGATTGATAGTTAAGGCAAAGCCGAGCCATAAGATAATAATCCACAGAGGTGCAATACCATCAATGGGGCCGTCTGTGTAAAAGTCCATAAAGCCGATTTGTATCCACAGGCTGTCGATGAGCAATCCCAGCGCTAAAGCTACCCATAGTAGCGTTATATCTGAGGCGGCACGTCTAGAGGCCGCTAGTTGCCAGAAGGCGAGGGCTGTGAAGCTTACGACCGCAGGCCAAGTTAAGCCGTAAGCACTACCGATTACACAGCATAGCCAAACTATTTGGAACAGTACTGCGTTCACCAGCACATTGGTGGAGATTAATTTAGACATGGAGATAAAAATATGGTTTACAAGCGCGGACTATAACGAGCCGATAGTGGCAAGCACGTGACGATCAAACAGGCGCTTTCTTAGCACAATGCAATTTAAGCCCTTAACATTTTTGCTATGATGCAGACCAAGGTCGGAGAGTGTGTCTTAAGCACTGAAGTGGATGTTTGCTAGCTCGCTCGCCGCGCATTTTGGGTGATGATTGGCGCTAGGCTCAGGACTGTTATGTTACCGTTCTGGTGTGCCGCGCAGCGTACTCTGCCTAAAGTGAGAACCTTCAAATCGCTGTTTGTTTATTAACCTGTTTTTTATCACGCATTACGGATGTTGTTAAATTGAAGTTAGCTAGTCATTTACGTCAAATAGGTAGGTCTTTTTTTATGTCCAATTCGGTAGTGGGTGCTTCTGTGAAAATGGCGCCGATGAGTTATTGTCTCTTCGCGAGACGTGCGTCTGCACTCGTGGTTGCTTTAGGCTTTATGCTCTTGGCATCCGCCTCCGCATCGAATGACCTCGACATTCCGGTGGCGGACTATCCTATTGATTGTGGCGATACGTTTGAGTGTCCGGCGTCCTTATTGCCGCGAGTCCATTTTTGGGTGGAAGTGTTCAGCCGTTGGGACACAGAAACGGCGGTTTTTCACGATAAGGACCATCCCCATAGAGTGTATTCCACCGTAAAGCGTCGCGAAGGTTGTCGGCATAGTAAAGCGGGTGACAGTGTCAGCCGAGAGCGAGATCGCCTGAGCTCGGACCTACAAAATTTAAGTAAGGCGGTGGCGGTGGGGCAAGTCCTAACAGAGAGGCAACTATGGTTGCAGGCGAAATTCAAGGGTGAGTCCGCCCAGTCGATTCGCGCTGCGGCCGATCGAATACGCTGTCAATCTGGTAATAGCGATCGCATGTTAGGCGCGCTTGAGCAGTTTGTGCTGTATCGTCCCACGATTCTTGATGCGCTTGAGGAACAAAATTTAACCCCTGAATTGCAGTATCTTCCGTTCGTGGAATCTGCGTTTAATCCGCAAGCATTATCCCATGTCGGTGCGGCAGGGTTGTGGCAAATTATGCCAAGTACAGGGCGGTCTTTGGGGCTAGTGGTCAGTGAGGCGGTTGATGACCGCTGGGACCCCACCCGTGCCACTTATGCGGCAGCACGTTACTTTAGAGAGAGTGTGGATAGACTATCCACCACCGCCTTCGAAAACGGCCACACCGTGAATGCTAAGCAGCTCAATCCTTTTGTAATTACCTCGTATAACTACGGCGTACGGGGCATGCAACGCGGCATCGAGCAAGTTGGATTAGACTATGAGCGCCTCTTAAAGGAGTATAAATCTCCAAGTTTTCAAACAGCCGTACAAAACTTTTACGCGAGTTTTTTAGCGGCTCGCCATGTTGCTCAGAACAGCGACTTTTTTTTTGGAGAGATTACTCCAGATTCTTCACAACGAATCTATTCATTTAATACGGTGAAGTTGGAGCGCAAAACCTCGGCCCGTCGCTTGATTGATGAATTGCAGTTAGATGCGGATGAATTTAAGAAGCTCAATCCTAGTTTGAATACAGTTGTATGGAAACACCGAGCTCTGATTCCAGCTAACTACGAAATACGTTTGCCGTTTAAGGATAAGGGATGGACGCAGGAATTGGCTCGCCTAAGTACATTGCCGCATGAAGTCGAGCGGCCCGGGTTTTTGTGGCACACGGTGCGCCACGGTGAGTCGGCGTGTGTCGTTGCACAAAAGTACAAGGCGAGTTGCAGTCAGCTAATCAAGCTGAACGGTCTCGACCGCCGTGCTACGATTTTCATCGGTAAACAACTCAAGGTACCCACATTGACCGGCGGTATCTCGGTGGCATCGACCCACTCAGCGAGTGTGGACGCACCGCTGGCAACTTCGGGTTCTCTTGATTTGTATCGCGTTAAAAGAGGCGATACGGCGTGTAGTATTGCTGCGCAGCATTCCATGCGCTGCGCAGAGCTGTTAGCCATTAACGGCTTAGACCGCGCCAGTATTATTCAGATTGGTCAAAGTTTAAAAGTGTCTGCCGCAGATGATTGGCATGTGGTGACGGCAGGGCAAACCGCTTGCGGAATTGCTGACCGCTACGGTGTTGGCTGTAATACCTTATTGCGCGCCAACCGCTTGGCCTTAACGTCGACCATTCGAATTGGGCAACGATTACGAATTCCGCGCGGCGAGGGCACGTAACTGCCCGGTGCGTTGTGGGCTACCGTTGTAACACCCTTACCGCTACTGCTCCGAGGGCTGTTTAGGTTTTAATTCCAAATGCGAATAGACGGTATAAGACAACCTTATTAGGCGATAGGTGGGGGAGTTTGTTAGACTTCGCGCCATCTGAAGCTATCCGTAGTTGTGCATCGAAAGTGTGTTTAAAGTTAATCCTCTATACGCTCGCAGTGGCAACGAACCTGCAGGGTTGCGAATAGTCAGTTTAATCTCTTAAGTCACATTTTGGACTCGGTTTATACCCTTAATATCAATAGCTTGCCGTTTTTATTTGAAGTTGTTTCCACAACCTGATCCAAGCTAAAGTCCATCCGCAAATCAACGAATCGGTGGGTACGCGATAGCGTATAACCCGATGGTGTAAACTACTGAGATTGAGCGCAGAGCGTGTATTTCTAAAGTAGCCAAAGAAGGCCCTTATGACAACGACTAATCAATTACTTAAGTCTTGGGTAGATCAAGTTGCCCAATTAACGCAACCTGACACCGTAGTGTGGTGCGACGGGTCTGAGCACGAATACGATAATTTGATCGCGCAGATGACCGCTACGGGAGCCTTGTTGCCCCTGAATACCGAGACGCACCCTAATTGCTTCCTGCATTTGTCCGATCCTGAAGATGTTGCGCGCGTCGAGCATCTGACTTTTATTTGTACCTCGGCTCGTGAAGATGCGGGTAAGAACAATAACTGGATGGACATAGCTGACGCAAAGCAAAAGATGTTCAGCTTGTTTTCCAAGTGCATGCAAGGGCGCACAATGTATGTAGTTCCATACTGTATGGGGCCAATTGATTCACCGTATTCGCGTTGTGGAGTGGAAATCACGGACAGTCCATATGTAGTGATCAATATGAAATTGATGACACGCATGGGCGCCGGGGCTCTAGCGCGCATTGAGCAGGGCGATGCCTTTGTGAAGGGCTTGCATTCGACCGGTGAGCTGGACCCTGAACGGCGCTTCATTATGCATTTTCCCGAAGAGTACTCGATCATGAGCTTTGGATCGGGATACGGTGGTAACGCACTGCTCGGTAAAAAATGCCATGCTTTGCGCATTGCTAGCTGGCAGGCTCGAGAAGAGGGTTGGTTGGCTGAGCACATGCTGATCCTCGGCTTGGAGAGCCCCACTGGTGACACGCATTACATTGCCGCCGCTTTTCCTTCAGCCTGCGGTAAGACCAATCTGGCTATGTTGATTCCGCCCGAGAGCTATAAGGACTGGAAGATCTGGACGTTGGGCGACGACATAGCTTGGTTACATCTTGATGAATCGGGTCAGCTGCGAGCGATTAACCCCGAAGCCGGCTATTTCGGGGTGGTGCCAGGCACTAATGCAAAAACCAATCGTAATGCGTATGACATGATTCAAAGCAATACGATTTTCACCAATGTGGGACAAACCGAGGATGCGCAGCCTTGGTGGGAAGATAAAAAAGTGGGTAAGCCAGCGGTTGACTGGCGCGGCCAAGAGTATGATGCGAGCACAGGGCCGGCCGCTCATCCAAATTCTCGCTTTACCGTAGCAGCACACGAGAACAAGGCTTATTCGGAACTCGCTGAAGCCCCTGACGGTGTACCGATCTCGGCGATCGTATTTGGTGGTCGTCGCCGCGAACTCGCTCCCTTGGTGTATCAATCAAAGTCTTGGCAACACGGTGTATTAGTGGGTGCGGGTGTGGCGTCAGAAACAACCGCTGCCGCAACGGGTCAGGTAGGTTTAGTACGACGTGATCCGATGGCGATGAAGCCCTTCTGTGGCTACAACTTTGCTGATTATTGGTCGCATTGGCTCAGCTTTGCAGAGCGATCCACTAAACTGCCGCAAATTTTTCATGTTAACTGGTTTAGACAAGATGCCGATGGGCGTTTCCTATGGCCAGGCTTTGGGGAGAATATGCGAGTTTTAGAGTGGATTATTGGTCGATGTGAGGGCACGGCCGATGCTGTGGAGTCGGCTATTGGATATTTACCCACTGACCAAGGTTTGAATCTGGAGAGTCTGGCGCTGCGCGATGAAGATTGGGCGGCTCTGCGGAGCGTTGATCGAGAGCAATGGATAAGCGAGATGCACGCCATTGGCGAGTATTTGCGCTCTTATGGCGGACGCACTCCAAAGGCTTTACTTGAAGAACACGCGCGAGTGTTAGAACAACTTCACGCTTAGCGCTGGCACCGTTCTAATTCTGAATAAAAAAGCAGCCGATCTCGGCTGCTTTTTATTGCTCAACGGTGAACCCAAGCGGAGAACTATTCCTCCGACTTTGGATTTCGTGCATTGTATGCACGCACCGATTGGTTGAATTTCTCGGCCGTAACGGCTTCTGCGTCCACTGACGCATCATAAAGCTGGGTTATTTTCATTTGGTTTACTTCGTGTTCTTCAGACTCAGCATCGAGTTGCTGTTCCGCTTCGAGCAAGCAATTTCGATACTCACCCAAATTGCCCTGATAAGCGCCAATGGCTTTTTGCGCAGCAACCAGTTCGTCCATGCTTGCCACATTACCGTCTGGAACGATAGGTTGAGTGGGCAGCGAACAATCAGCGGCAATCTGTGCTTGTGCGGGGGCCGCTACGCTCAATGCGCAAGCAGCTAGAAATGCGATGGATAGGCTCTTACTAAAAAATCGGTTCATTGAAAACTCCTTAAAAAAGTGCATGTGTAACAAACAAAGTGTTCCATTCAGCGCGTGCGGTGGTTTGCTTGCTGCGACAAGTAGAGAGTGTAATCGAGTCATAGCAATTGTCAAATGTGCGCATTCATTACCAACGAACAGCCATGCAACTAGGTCGCGAGTTTAGCCACTGACCAAGAATGACTGGATTATTGTGTGCTTGCTGTTGAACAGGGTTGCACAACACTGGTTAAGCGCTAGGCCACAATTAAACGTAAAAAAAGCCCCACTGCGAGGATCGCGGTGAGGCTCGATAGTATTGGAACTTGGTCCGGTCGACTCAGCCAATGCTACTTAGCAGATTCAGTTAGTCTACGAATTTAAGAATTTTACTGTGAGGTGCACTTAATCCACCGTCTTGCTGCGCAAACCAAGCAGAAAGATCACGAATATCTTCAATTGTTAAATTGCCCGCGAAGCCTGCCATGATTGCGTTTTTGCGGTCGCCCGAACGATAGTCTTTAAGTGCCTGCTCCAAATAGGATTCGTATTGACCTGCAAGTTTTGGATACGCGGCATTATCACCATCCCCAGTTTTACCATGACAGCTAGCGCAGACGGCTGATTTTGCTTCACCGCGTGCGGCGCTTTGCGCGTTGGTTAAGCTTGGACGTGAACTGCCGTCCATCGCAGCAAAAAATGCCGCGATGTCCTGCATATCCGTTTCGCTTAAATTGCTGGCTTGAGCCTGCATGGTTTTATGCCCGCGCGCTTTACTTTGATAATCTTTCAACGAGCTTACAATATAGGAGGCATGCTGACCGCCTATCATTGGGATCGCATATACTGGACCAGGATTGCGAAGCCCTGGAGCCCCATGACAACCTAGACACGTCTGTGCCAACGCTTGGCCGCGCTCCACATCAGCGGCGAAAGCCTGATTGCTCAAAGCGGCTAACAGCACCAAGCTAATAAAAGCTGTGCTAGAAAGAGATTTGGATGTAAGTTTTTGCAGCAAGGAAAGGTTTCTCATAATCAAAGGTCTGGAGATGTTTTAGGATAATCCGTTGGGTATGGATGGGGCTGTGGTACTGAGTGTCTTCGAGCCTCATGGTTAGAGCGGCTCGATCGACATTATAAAGTTTAATTTATGAGTCAAATAAGTGCTTCCAATGAACGCAATTAATATGTCTGAAGCGCAATCGTGTAACATGCGCGCGCTAGTGTACCAAAATACCCTTTGCGGTGTCATTTTAAGCAGCGCTAAATACCAAATAGTACAGGCTCTGTTTGCGCACAATTAGGGTGGAGTGGTAAAGAACCCCGTTATAGCGCGTCACTTACACGAACATCGGACATGCTCGTTGTAGTGAAAGGCGCGAGTTCCGTCGGCTTAACTCATTTTAATTTGGGCAAGCGGACTTTAAGGAAGGTTGTGCGTAAAGACAAGAGTTTTTGAACTGTTCGATTCACATAGGGTAGGCTTTTTGTCAGCAGAGACAGCCCGTTGGGTGAGATCGTCGCTCGCTAGTGAACAGGTGTTGGCCTATTGCTGCTAATTTACTGGGTGGATATGACGAAATTCTATTCCATGCGGCTATTGGCGACATGGAACTTTTGAGTGAGCTGGGCGCTGCGAGTAGAATATCCGTATACTAGTAGCAAGAGGGCCACCGATTAGCAAAGTGCGCGATGAGCGCGTATCGAGTAAATATTAATAATTGTGTCTAAGTTTAAGTCAATATGTCTAATTCTAAGCAAAAGCTAGAAATGGTAGTAAATGAGTCGCCATCCGTGGTTGATCAATTTGCGCAGATTAGTTCCGAGTCCGCCGTCGAGCAAAGGTTTAACGCGCTGACGAGTCGTGAGCCGAGTGTGTCCGATGCGCAACTGCTTGAACACTGTTATGCGGCCGTAGACTTGGGTTCAAACAGCTTTCATATGGTCATTTCCCTTTACCAACATGGGGAGTTTACGGTCTTGGATAGGCAGCGAGAGGTGGTCAGGCTCGCAGGTGGGTTAGATCGCCGCAATCATCTTGATGAAGATACGGCCGATCGCGCATTGCGGTGCCTTGAGCGATTTAGTCAATTGCTACGCGGCATACCAAGCCATAATGTGCGTGCCGTGGGCACCAATGCATTACGTCGTTTGCAAGCTAAAAGCGGATTTATGGCGCGTGCTGAGCGTGCACTCGGTCACAGTATCGAGATTATTGCTGGACGTGAAGAAGCGCGTCTGGTGTATTTGGGCGTGTCCAAATGGGCGACCTATGAAGATGAAGCGCGCCTCGTTATCGATATAGGCGGTGGTAGTACCGAGATTATTGCTGGCAAGGGCGACGTGTCGCATTGCCGAGAGAGCTTAGAGGTTGGCTGTGTCGTGTTGTCTAATCAAGTGTTCGCCGACGGTAAGCTAACGAAGAAGCGCTTTGATAAGGCCAAACTGATCGCGGAACTTGCTATTCAACCGGTGGTAAGTCAGTTTCGCTTGCAGGGATGGTCGCAAGCCATAGGTTGCTCGGGCACAATGAAAGCAATTGCGACCGTACTGATTGAAAATGGTTGGTCTAAGGACGGTCTACATGCAGAGGGTTTGAAGCACCTGCTAGACCATGCCATTGCGGCGGGACATGTCGAACGTTTACAGTTGGCAGGCTTGAGCAGTGATCGAGTGCCCGTTTTTGCGGGTGGCTTAGCGATCGTGCTCGCGCTCTTCGAGCTGTTTGAACTTAAAGAAATGACGGTGTCAGATATCGCGTTGCGTGAAGGCGTCCTGTACGATTTGGTTGGAAGGGATGCTCCACAAGATGTTCGGGATGCGACAGTGAAGGCCATGCTGATCAAATGGAATGTGGATGCCGCACAGGGCGAACGTGTTCGCGAGACCGCTTTGGCGCTATATAGACAAATAGCATCGATTTGGGATATTCAGGAAGATTTGTTCGAGGATATCCTCGGCTGGTCGGCGCAATTGCATGAAGTTGGCTTATCGGTTAGCCACGATGGCTACAATAAACACGGCGCATATTTGGTTGGTAAAGCCGATATGGCTGGCTTTGCTCGGCGCGATCAGTTGCTGTTAGGTGCTCTGATCAGTGGGCATCGACGCAAATTTCCCCTAGAGCTTTTTGAAGACTTGCCATCAACTTTGGTGACGCCAGCCAAGCGTATCGCGGTGCTGTTGCGTTTGGCGGTGCTCATTCATCGCGGACGGGTAGGTCACGGCGCAGAAGATGTACTTATTAGTGTAGATGGTCGAACGGTTGCACTTAAATTTGCTTATGGTTGGCTTGAGCAAAACCCCTTGACCGAAGCAGATCTAAAACAAGAGCAAGCTTGGCTAAAGCAAATAGGCTTAAAGCTCGACTTTCAATAGCGTCGGTCTCGCAAAAGCGCTGGCCTCTTATTCAAGCGCACAGGTTGAGTATTCTAGACCGCGTAACCTTGCTAATTTTTAGTGTAAAAATCCAGTAACTCGTTTTGTACGGACCTTGGCTTTGCCGCTTCCTCACCTCGACGTCGTTGGTAATTGCCGTCTGGCTGTAGTTCCCATGCATCGACGGTATCCTGAAAATACAACTCGAGTTCGTGCAATATGGTGGCTTTGAGTGTGGGATCGGCAATGGGCGTGCATTGTTCAATCCGGTTGCGCAGATTTCTAGGCATAAGGTCCGCGCTAGAGAGAAATAACTCCGAGTCCGCGCCGTCATTTTCAAAATAGAATACACGCTCATGCTCTAAGAAG
>CAYOXK010000018.1:27634-36093 GCA_964407915.1 uncultured Gammaproteobacteria bacterium | reverse complement strand
ATGGCCCAGCCCGTGCTGAATCCTGCTAATGGGCCAAAGGCATCGGTTGCGTACAGCACGGGACCGCCTGTATCTTTGTAATAACTGGCAAGTTCCGCAAAGGTGAGCACTACAGTTAGGAAGAGCGCGCCAACCAATAAAAATAGCCACGGACTTAACAGGCCGGCATTGAGAGCAACTTGACCCGGCAACGCAAAGATCCCCGCCCCGATCATCGAGTTAAGCACTAGAAACGACGCGCCAAAATAGCCGATGTCGCGTCTTAGCTTTTGTGCTGCGTTGATTGAACTCAAATTAGTACCTGTTTGTTGGGCTGCGCCTGATAACATTGTGAGCAACCATACCACTCAACAACCAGCGAATGCGCTCTAAAGGCGTTGTACTGGCTCGCAGGATCAGAAAACGCCAAACTGAAAAGCACCGTCCAGGCCCATCAAGTCCTCGCGCTAAATCGCGCGAAAAGCGCCCTTACCCTAGATGAAGACTACGCAGCGGTGGATAAGGCAAGCGGAGGCTAGAATGCGAAGACTTACAAAGTTTGAAAGCTACCGTATCGCTTAAAGCTCGAACCCGTTAGCGAACTGGTTGATGTTTTAGACTCGCACAAGTCTCATTAGAGGTTCAAAAGAATAGAGCGCGGGTCGCCGCCCCGATGCTTCCTCTAGAGTCTGGATAATATCGTGATCCAACATAACCCTAGTGAAACGAGCGGCTGTAGCAGGAGACAATCTGACCCTGGGTATATCTGTTTGCCCACTCCCGTGAGCTGTCTCGTATTTTAAGATTTGGTCCATTGTGCTAACCGTACCTTCCATTCTGGAAGAAATAGCGACTTCCTGATTTCTTAATGGCGCCAGCAGAGTTTCACTGTTATGCATGTTTTTAAGCATTTGATTATAGCGCGCTACAGCATCCGTCGCTTCTACAAGACCATCTACAAGACATCGGAAATCTAACTATTTTGAGTTGAATATATTAGAGGCTAAACAGTTTATTTCTTATTTCACCATAAAAATGAGAGACAAAGCTATTTGGGATGCGCGTGGCTAGAACTTGGACACCCACCGTTAAAATTGGCTAAAACATGGACACCCACCGTTAAAATTCACTATTAAGTGGCGCGCGCGATCAACCATCGTTGTTTCTGGTGACGCTCTGTGGGAACCCTTGCTTTGGAGTAGATTGGTATGTGCTGCTGAGTACTTGCGGTGGGGGGAGAGGGGCAATTCTCTAAGTCAGGCGGCGTTCCCACGCTAGAGCATGGGAACGAGGGGGCCTAGGTTAGGCCTCTGCTAACTACTCTACCGTAACCGATTTTGCGAGATTGCGTGGCTTGTCGATGTCGGTGCCTTTTAGGAGTGCTACGTGGTAGGCGAGTAGTTGTAGGGGTATGGTGTAGAGGATGGGTGCGATGTAGTTGTTGACCGCCGCCACATTTAACACTTGCGTGTCAGCGTCGCTGTCGATGCCTGAATTAGCGTCAGCAAACACAAATAGTTTGCCCCCGCGTGCTCGTACTTCTTCAAGATTGGATTTGAGTTTTTCTAATAGCTCGTCGTTTGGTGCGACCGCCACGACCGGCATGTCTTCGTCGATCAGTGCGAGCGGGCCATGCTTAAGTTCGCCCGCGGCGTAGGCTTCGGCGTGGATATACGAAATTTCCTTGAGCTTCAGCGCGCCCTCCACCGCAATGGGAAAATGCGCACCTCGACCAAGGAACAACGCATGGTGCTTATTGGCGAAGTGCTTAGACATCGCGATCACTTCGTGCTCTAGATCTAGAATATTCTCGATTTGCTGCGGTAGGGTACGCAACTCTTTAACGATATTGGTTTCTACATCGTCTGGGGTGCGGCCATCGCCAATACGGCGGCGACGCAAACAAATGGCAATCATTAACAGCGTTACCAACTGCGTGGTAAACGCCTTGGTAGAGGCCACCCCAATCTCGCGACCTGCGCGAGTGAAGATGGTAAGGTCGCTGGCGCGCACGAGCGAGCTCTCGGGTACGTTGCAAATGCATAAGCTTTTAATATAGCCCATACCTTTAGCCATCTCTAAAGCGGCCATGGTGTCGAGTGTTTCGCCCGACTGCGAGATGGTTACAAACAAAGTGCCCGGTGCCACCACGTGTTGGCGATAGCGATACTCGCTCGCGATCTCTACATCGCAACGCACACCAAATCGTTCGAACCAATATTTAGCTACACAGGCGGCATTAAAACTGGTGCCACATGCCACTATTTTCAGCTCTTTAGTGGCATCGAAAATCTCGCGCGCTTCGTCACCAAACGGCAACTCGAGCACACTGTCGGCACCAAGCCGCCCTTCCATGGTTTCCGTGATGGCGCGCGTTTGCTCGTGAATCTCTTTTTTCATGTAGTGGGCGTAGCCACCGAGATGGGTTTCGTCATCAGACAGCGTACTGATTAACACTTTGCGCTCCACCACTTGGCGCGCGCGGTTGTACACCGTAACCGAATCGATACGTACGTCGGCGATGTCGCCGTCTTCTAGCACCATGTATTTTTGTGCCACGGGAATAAGCGCCGACATGTCTGAAGCTATAAAATTCTCGCCATCGCCCAAGCCAATGAGCAATGGCGAACCATTGCGCGCCGCAATCAAACGGTACGGCTCTTGCTTAGACACAATCCCTAAGCCATAGGCGCCGTCTAGATCGTCTACCGTGTTTTGTACGGCCACCAACAGGTCATCACCCTGCTGCATGTGCCAGTCCACCTGATGCACAATCACTTCGGTATCGGTTTCGGAGCTGAACTTAAAACCTGCCGCCTTTTGTTTGGTGCGCAGCTTTTGATGGTTTTCGATGATGCCGTTGTGCACCACCGCAACTTGGTGCGAACTCGTATGTGGGTGCGCATTGTGTTCGGCCGGGCGGCCATGCGTTGCCCAGCGCGTATGCGCCACGCCGATATGGCCTTGTAAGTTGTCGCACATGGCTTCCAGGCCCGCAACGCGACCTACACTGCGCCGCAATACCAGCTCGTGTTCTTGATTTACTAAGGCTAAGCCAGCTGAATCATAACCACGATATTCCAAGCGTTTGAGGCCATCGATTAAGGTAGCTGATACATCACGGTTTGCCACCGCGCCAACGATTCCACACATGATTTACTCGCTAATTACAGGTTAATAAAAACGTGGGCCATTGCAGCACCCATCGCTCTAGCTGGTTAATATCTACTCAAGCCCGGCTGGGGGCAAGACGTTTTAGGATTTGATGTTAGCTCTTGGGCTTTTTAACGGGCCGTTGCCACGCGTCGATACCGCGTTGCCGACCGCGACTAATCGCCAACTGCTGAGCGGGTACATCGCTGGTGATGGTTGATCCTGCGCCAATGGTGGCACCATCGCCAATGGTAACGGGGGCGACGAGTTGCGAGTCGGACCCCACAAACACATCGTTGCCGATCTCCGTGTGATGCTTGTTGGCACCATCGTAATTACAGGTAATAACACCCGCGCCAATATTGGTGTCGCGACCTACGCTGGCATCGCCCACATAGCTCAAATGATTGGCTTTGGCACCTGGCGCGAACACGGCATTTTTGGTTTCCACAAAATTACCAATACGCACTCCTTGGCCTAATTGCGTTCCAGGTCGCAACCGTGCAAACGGGCCAACATTAACCTGCTCGCCCAATATCGCGCCGTCTAATACTGAATGTTCATGCACGGTTGAGCCCGCGCCTATTTGGGTATTTTTGAGTACACAATGCGCGCCAATGTGTACATTGCTTGCAATGTCGCAATTGCCCTCGAACACCACGTTTACGTCTACAAAAGTGTCTTGGCCAATAGTGACCGTACCCCTAAAGTCTACGCGTGCGGGGTCGGCGAACGTAACTCCAGCTAACATAAGTTGCTCAGCGTAGTGACGTTGATAGATGCGCTCTAACGCCGCGAGCTGCACACGCGTGTTCACCCCTTTTACTTCGTCGCTGTCGGCCACACTGATGGCGCTAATGGGATCACCGGCTTCATTGGCCAAGCCCACAATGTCGGTTAAATAGAGTTCTTGTTGTGCATTATTGCTGGTTACTAGAGGTAACCAAGTGCGCAAACGGGATGCCCGCGCGGCCATAATGCCGGAATTAATCTCGCGAATAGCTCGCTGCTTAGCCGTGGCGTCGCGCTCTTCAACGATGGCCAACAAAGTGTCGTCTGGATTGCGTACTATGCGGCCAAGCCCTATAGGGTCGTCCATGATGGCCGTTAATACGCACAAACTGTGCCCGATTAATTGTTCCGTAACGGCCTGTAACGTAGACGCTTTTATGAGCGGAACATCGGCGGTAAGAATAAGCACGTTGGCGTGCTCGGGTACGCCAGGCAAGGCCGTGTTTACCGCATCGGCTGTACCGCGTTGCTCAACTTGTTCTACAAATTGTAATAGCCCACTCGCGGGGTGCTCGGCAAACGCTTCAATCACTAACGACTTTTTATGACCAACCACTACGTGCACGGCTTCGGGCTCTAATGCGACGCTCGCATTAATCACGTGTTCCAACAACGCTTTGCCTGCCAAGCGGTGTAACACTTTAGGCGTGTTCGATCGCATGCGGCTACCCATGCCAGCGGCCAGAATAATGACATGCAAAGGAGTGTCGCGATTTTGTGATTGGGGTGCTGGCTTCATTGCGTGCTGAATAGAGTGGCTAAATTGGCTTAATTACGAGCGCTTCTGTGAGCCTGTGCGCATAAGCCACCAAAGGCAAATCATCGCGCGAGCCCAATTTTAGTATGGGGCTCATTCTAGCAAATCACAGCGTAACTTGACGCATCTTTATGCGGCATCAGCCGGCGTAGATCGCACTTAACTAAAAATGAAGGCGAAGCGCTCGTAGCTCTTTCGCCAACGCCCTGTTCCAAGAAAGCGAGTATAATGATTGGATGAAAAGAGTAAGCTCTAAAATAAGCTCGGTAGTGGCTTTGCCTAATTTTAAATTGGGCATCACCTTCGACGATGGACTAAGCGGCGAGGTTTGTCTTGCACAGCGCTTGTTCGGGCCCATGTTTGAACCCCTTAAAAATGCAGAATACTTTGCACAAGTTACGGTGGACGAGTTTGGGGCCGTTTGTTGGCCTAACGGTGCCGATTTAGCCCCAGATGCACTGTATGAACAAATCAGCACGCACGCAGCGAGCTAACGTGAATCTGAGAATATCGACACACACTTCAGCCACCATCAAATTCTATGACCTTTAATCCGATAGGTCACGTACTCCATTTCGCACTCGCACTTTAACCAACATTATTATGTCGGCCTCTGTATTTAATATTGCATCGAAGACCACCCCCCGCATCGCCTATACGGTGGGCGAGCCGGCGGGCATTGGTGCGGATATTATTTTGCACTATGCCGCTGAGTTCGATATGCAGGATATTGTGTGCATAGGCGATCCGCGCGCCATCAGCGCACGGGCCGCTTTAATGGGACTCAGCGATGTGGCCGCCAAACTAACGATTATTGACGTGCCCGTGCAGCAGCCCACAGCCTGTGGAACACCTGATGTGGATAATACCGCGGGCGTGCTTGCCATGCTCGATCGAGCCATCGATGGCTGTATGGCGGGGGAGTTTGCCGCAATGGTCACGGGACCCTTGCATAAAGGCATTATTAACGACGCCGGCGTGGTCTTTTCTGGGCACACTGAATACTTGGGCCAAAGAACCAATGCTGCGCATGCGGTAATGTTGCTCGTAAGTGGCGACCTGAGGGTGGCCTTGGTAACCACGCACCTACCGTTGCGCGCAGTCAGCGATGCCATAACGGGTGAAGCCATCATCCGCATCGCGAGTATTTTGCATCACGATCTTAAGCTTAAATTCGGTATTACCAAGCCGAATATCCTCGTATGCGGGCTAAATCCACACGCCGGCGAAGGCGGCCATTTAGGTCGTGAAGAGATTGACATTATTGAGCCCGCAGTAAGGCAACTGCGCGAACGAGGCATTACCGTCACTGGCCCCGTGCCGGCCGACACCGCGTTCACCCCTGAATCGCTGCGCGGCATTGATGTGGTACTTGCGATGTATCACGACCAAGGCCTACCCGTGCTCAAAGCACTTAGTTTTGGCGCAGCGGCCAACGTCACACTCGGATTACCGATTGTGCGCACATCGGTAGATCACGGTACGGCGTTGGATATCGCGGGAACCGGCAAAGCACAAATCGGTGGCCTGCAAACCGCCATCAACACGGCGCGCGCAATTGTAGCTGCGCAAGCTGCAGCGAGCTCTGAGGCATACCCGTGAACAGCTCATTCAACGCACCGCGCAAGAGCCTCGGGCAGAACTTTTTACAAGACCCGAACATCGTGCGTAAGATTATCAATGCTTTGGGTTTGCGCGCCGACGATGTGGTGTTAGAGATTGGGCCCGGGCGAGGCGCATTGACCGAACATTTACTCGAGGCGGGCTGCCGCTTGCATCTGGTGGAGTTTGATCGTGACCTAGTGGCCTATTGGCAAGAACGTGCTGCCGAATACCCACAGCTGACCGTACATGCGGGCGATATCCTCAATTTTGATTTTGCTGAATTAGACTTAACGCCGGGCCAACAAATTAAGGTAGTAGGGAATCTACCCTACAATATCTCCAGCCCTATTCTGATTCTGCTACTGGACTACACCCACTTGCTCGAGCGGGTGGTGATTATGTTGCAGAAGGAAGTGATCGATCGGCTGAGCGCACACGAAGGCAACAAACAATTTGGCCGCCTAACCGTAATGGTGCAACAAGCCTTTAACGTTGATGCTTTGTTTAATGTGCCCAACACTGCGTTCTTTCCCCCACCTAAAGTGGTGTCGTCAGTGGCCGAGCTTATACCCCACACACGATTACCTGTGGTAAGCCGTAAGGTGTTTGGCGAACTCGTAAAAATGGCCTTTGCGCAGCGTCGTAAAACACTGCGTAACAACTTTAAATTGTCGCAATATTGGCCACAAATTGAGGCACTCGATATCGATCTTACCCGTCGTGCCGAAACCGTGAGCGTGGCGGAGTTTGTGGGTTGGAGTAACGCGCTGAGCGAAGCGTAACAAGACCCATTAATCGGCTGTTTTTTACCGCTTAAGGTGCTTGTATTTGCTTAGACTTTGCCCTAGTATCTCGCGCCCAGACCCAGAATTCGCGCAAAATCACGAATTCACAGATTCGGAGACCGAACATGAAAGCAGATATACATCCACCTTACGGCGAAATTAGCGTAACCTGTGCGTGCGGTAACGCATTTAAAACAGGCTCAACCTTAGGCAAAGACTTACACGTTGAAATTTGTTCTGAGTGCCATCCGTTCTTTACTGGCAAACAGAAAGTAATGGATACTGAAGGCCGCGTAGGACGCTTCAAGTCTCGTTACGGCAAGAAATAGGCCTAGCGTGACTTATCATCACAATTAAGGCGCCGATGAGCGCCTTTTTTGTGCCTCCCGCAATTAAGCAGCGACGACGAGGGCAACCATGACTTCCAATTTATTTGAAACCGCACAAACCTATATTCCTGGTGGTGTGAACTCGCCCGTGCGCGCCTTTAAAGGTGTGGGCGGGTCGCCCGTGTTTATAGATCGCGCGAAAGGCGCTTACCTGTGGGACACTAACGACAAGCAGTACATCGACTACGTTGGCTCTTGGGGACCTATGATCTTGGGTCATGCTCACCCTGAGGTGATTAAAGCCGTGCAGGAAACGGCCGCTAAGGGACTTAGCTTTGGAGCACCAACGGTACTCGAAACCGAACTGGCAAGAATGATTTGCCAACTGATCCCAAGTATCGACAAAGTGCGCATGGTCAGTTCAGGCACCGAGGCCACGATGAGCGCGCTGCGTTTAGCGCGTGGCTATACGGGCCGCGATAAGATCGTTAAATTTGAAGGCTGCTATCACGGCCACTCCGACAGCTTGTTGGTTAAAGCAGGTTCGGGTGCACTGACCTTTGGCGTGCCCACCTCGCCCGGTGTTCCAGCTGCGCTAGCTGAGCAAACACTTACGCTCGACTTCAACAACCTCGAACAAGCCAAAGAATTGTTTGCCGAAGTAGGCGAACAGATTGCCGCTATTATTATCGAGCCAGTGGCCGGTAATATGAACCTCATTTCGCCTGCCCCTGGATTTTTAGAAGGCTTGCGCAAGCTCTGTGATGATTACGGCAGCGTATTGATTTTTGACGAAGTCATGACCGGTTTTCGTGTGCACTTGCAAGGCGCGCAAGGCTTGTTTGGCATAACTCCAGACCTCACCTGTTTTGGCAAAGTGATTGGTGGCGGCATGCCGGTGGGCGCCTTTGGTGGCAAAGCTGAAATAATGAATCAGATATCTCCCGATGGCCCCGTATACCAAGCCGGCACTTTATCGGGCAACCCAGTGGCAATGGCGGCTGGCATCACCACACTTAATCTAATTTCGGCACCGCAGTTTTTCGACAACCTCACTGC
>CAYOXK010000018.1:0-27624 GCA_964407915.1 uncultured Gammaproteobacteria bacterium | reverse complement strand
CACTGCGAAAGTAAAAAGCTTATTGATTGGGCTTAAAAACGTGGCGCAAAATGCCGACATACCACTGGCAACCAATGGCGTGGGCGGTATGTTTGGTTTGTTTTTTACCGAGGCCGACAAAGTTAAGAGCTTTAGCGAAGTAATGGCGTGTGATGCAGAACGGTTTAAACTGTTTTTTCACGGCATGTTAGAAGCCGGAATTTACTTGGCGCCTTCGGCGTTTGAAGCGGGTTTTGTATCGGCCGCACACAATGAAAACGACATCGCCGACACCATTGACGCAGCCGCTAAGGTGATGAAAGGTTTAGCGCATACCGCGAACTAACTCTGTGCGAATGGCGGAAAGCCACTCAGGAGCGCAGCACCAACGGCGCGCAATGGGTGGGCTTTATGGATTTGACGCGGTTAGTGCTTGCGCGGAAGCTCGCGGCTAATAATGGCAATGCTGGCGGGGTAACGAAACCATTCACCGCGTAGTGCTTGGGCCGCGGCGTAGACGCTCACCAATAAAGCAAACAACAACACGAGCAGTACCATAAACACCCCTACAAAGACGTAGGCCATAAACAAGCTCATCAATAAGTACAAATAAACGGCTATTTGCAAATTAATGGCTTCGCGGCCATGGTAGTCAAGAAACGCCGCAGTATCGCGCGTTTTAAGCCACAGCAAGTAACAAGCGAAAAAGTTCAGTAAGGGAATGCCGGTAAAAATAAGCAACCCTGTTAGATGCAACATCGCGGCTAGACGACGCTGTTCGACACTGATAGGCGCAGCCGCAATAATGTCGCTAAAGGGTGTTACGGTGGGCACGATGAGCGCTGGCTTGCGGCTCAACAAGATCATGCCAGTCAGTCCACACATTAGCCCACCAATTAAAACCGTAACCACGGTAAAGTAGTGCATAGTGATTTGCGCATCGATGCCAATGAAGGCACGCAGCAACGGCGCGAGCCCCAAACTCATTATCACTACACCTATTGCGATGAATAGCCACGCTGGAAGCCGATTTGTCATAGATTTTTAGTACTTTTGTATGTGTTTATCATCTTTTTAGCAAAGCGCGAGTGTTAAACTCTCGCGTCATCAATTAATTACCCTTAGCAGTACATGAAAAGGTAACCCAAGAGGTGCGAATATGCGCGACTTTTTATTCACTTCGGAATCGGTCTCCGAAGGGCATCCCGACAAGGTGGCTGACCAAATTTCCGATACGGTACTCGATTACTTTTTGTCTCACGACCCTTATGCACGCGTGGCCTGCGAAACGCTAGTTAATACCGACTTAGTGGTATTAGCGGGTGAAATTTCCTCCAGCCATCAATATGAAGTGGATGATATCACTGCCTTAGTGAGAGAGACGATTAAAGAAATCGGCTACAACTCCCCAGCGCCCGCCGGTGAGCCTGGCTTTGACCATCAGGGCTGCGAGATTATGTGGAAGATTGATCAACAATCTCAAGACATTGCCATGGGTGTGAATGAAGGTACGGGCACGGATAAGGAACAAGGCGCGGGCGACCAAGGCTTAATGTTTGGCTATGCCTGTACCGAGACCGACGCGCTCATGCCGATGCCCATTGAGTACGCTCACCGCTTGGTAAGAAAGCAGGCTGAGCTGCGCAAATCTGGCCAGCTAGGTTGGTTGCGTCCCGACGCTAAATCGCAAGTAACCGTTCAGTACGTAGGTGGCAAGCCCGCATTAATCGACACCATCGTGTTGTCTACTCAACACCATGAATCGATGAGTCAGGAGAGCGTAGCAGAAGCCGTGCGCGAAGAAATTATTAAAGCGTGCATCCCAGCGCATTTGCTTAGCAATGAAACTAAGTACCTGATTAATCCTACAGGCCGTTTTGTAACGGGTGGTCCAGTGGGCGATTGCGGCTTAACCGGACGTAAGATTATTGTAGACACTTACGGTGGTGCAGCGCATCACGGTGGGGGTGCCTTTTCGGGTAAAGATCCTACTAAAGTGGATCGCTCTGCGGCTTATGCTGGGCGCTATGTGGCGAAGAACGTAGTGGCGGCTGGCTTGGCCGAAAAATGCGAAGTACAAGTGGCTTATGCCATTGGCGTCGCAAAACCGGTCAGCGTGATGGTGAACACATTTGGTACTGCACATGTAGACGAAGCGAAGATCGAGATGTTGGTCGCCGAGCACTTTAAATTGCGTCCTAAAGAGATAATCGAAACGCTGGAACTCTTGCGCCCGATTTACCGCACCACAGCGGCCTATGGTCATTTTGGTCGCAGCGAACCAAGTTTTACTTGGGAGCGCACCGACATGGCCGAGTTACTGCGTAGTGCTGCAGGGCTTGCTTGAGCCACACGCGTAATTAATGAGCAATAAAAAAGGCCACTCAATGTGGCCTTTTTTATTGCTCAGCGGTTGCCTAGTCTAGCTTTTGTCGACCGCCCAAATACCCGCACCACGCGTGGCGATATACAAGAAAGCAAAGCAGTACATGGCGGCCATTTCGCCACCATTAAGTAGCGGCCAAAAGCCCTGCATGCCATGCGCCATCCAGTACGCTACCGCCATGGTGCCACTGCAAATAAACGCAGCTGGACGCGTAAACAGCCCAATCATAATCAACAAGCCACCTAAAACCTCGATACCACCGGCCGCGTACATCAAGGGGTTTAAGCCATATGTAAACTCAGATGGGTAGTTAAATAATTTGACGGTGCCGTGCCAGATAAACAAAAACCCAAAAACGATACGAAATAATGCATAAGCTTGTTCTTGATACTCAGCTAATTTATTCATGTTGAACTCCGTTGGTTGAGATTGTTACAGCGTGGATAAAGTAATTAAAGATAGTGTCAGCCGCTGCTATCTATTGATCGATAAACGTCACGGTTCCCGTGTCGAGCGAATACTCAGCGCCCACAATTTTTAGACGATCGGCGGCTACCAATTGCGAAAGAATAGCAGACTTTTCGGTTAATCGACGCACCGAGTGTTCCACATTAGCGGTGATCGCTAAACTCAATAACTCATCACGTGGAGCGTTACTATGGTCTTTAACCACAGGCGCCGCCGCAGGAGAGATACGCTCAACAATCGATTTTAAGTTGGGCGACACTGGTGAGTCCTGCGCCAGCAACGCATCCACGGTTACTTGAATAGCACCGCATTTGGAGTGTCCCATAACCACGACCAACTGAGTGTCAAATTGTTGGCAAGCAAATTCGATACTGCCAATTTGTGATGGCGCAACCAAATTGCCCGCCACGCGAATCACAAAGAGTTCGCCTAGACTGCAGTGGAATACAATTTCTGCTGGCACTCGAGAATCAGAGCAACCCAATATAATCGCGAAAGGGGTTTGTGACCGCGCCGCCCGCACATGGTCTACATGCGTTTCAAGAATGCCATGTGCTGAGGTGACGTCTACAAAACGTTGATTGCCTTCTTTGAGTTTTTGCAGGGCTTGTTGAGCGCTGATCATAGATACCCTCTTATTATTTTTTTATATGGCTTACGATACAACGACGTTATTCATTGCGGACTGTGAGCTATCGCAACAATCGCGCCTCTTGATAATAGCGTATAGCGCCAGGATGCAACGGTGCAGTTAACCCAGCTTTGGGCAACTCATCCGTTTTCATCATTTGCAGTGACGGATGCAGCGATTTGAAGTCGTCGAAGTTTTCAACAATTTCTTTTACAACGTTATAAACGGCCTTGGGCGACGTAGTCTCCAACGCCACAAATGTAGCGCCTAAGCCAAACGAGTCTACCTCGCCCACGCTTCCGCGAGTCATACTGCTAGGGATCTTACCTAAACGATAATAGGGATACTTGGCGATTACCTGTGCCACGGTTTCGTCGTTTAAGGGTACCAATTTAAGTTCACAATCTTCGGGAATATTGGCCAGAGAATCGCTAATGCTGCTACTTAAAAATAATATGGCGTCGACCTGTCCTGCACACAAAGCACTACCTTGTTTAAGGTCGCTCATTAATACCATTTGCTGAAATTTCTCTTCGGTCCAGCCTTTAAGCTCAAGGTAATGATCCATGATGCGGTGTTGCAAGGAGCGCGAATAGCCAAAGCTCACTATGTGGTCGGCGAGATCCTCGAACGTCGCGATTGGGCTATCTTTTTTAACGAACAGAGCAAGTGGGTCGGCTTCGAGTGCAAATACCGAGCGGAGCTCAGGGTTGGGGCCATATTTCTCAAAGGCACTGGTCCCATTATATGCATGGTAATGCCAATCGGACTGAGCCACCACAATATCAAAGCCGCCATCACGCAACTGCACCAAATTGTTAATCGACCCGCCTGTGCTTTCTAGAGTACAACGAATATTGTGGTTTACAGTATGGCGGTTAAACAAACGACAAATAACCCCACCGATAGGAAAGTAGACGCCCTGCACACTCCCTGTACCAATGTAGATGTGTGAGGTAGAGTCTTTACTGAAGTCGAGGGTTGCTGCGGCTTGTTGCTGAGTGGCGAGTTGCTGTGCTGCTTGCTGACTTGCGTCGACGGTTGGCTCGACGATTTCTGTCGCTTGCTCTGCCTTATTATCAGCTTCGTCGTCTGAGCACGCACTTAAACCAAGCATTAGTGCACACATTACCCACATTAAACTTGAATGACTGCGGGTAGACTGCTTGCTCTTGCTTCTGTACGTACACCCGAAATTGTCTGAAAGTATGGGCTCGAACTCAGGCTGCATGGTTTGGATATTCCTCTTAATTACTGGTGTTGTTCGTTGCGGGTTTTAGCGATGGCTCGCTGGTGCTTTTTTGCTAGCGGCGCGTAAAATTTTTATGTAATGCGTTAGACTATAACCGACATCCGAGAATCGTTAAACTCTCGTGTAATCAGACTACTCGATTGTGGCCTTGCTAGGCGCCCAGCGCCTTAATAAGCCTACCTATTTGCTAATTTCTTTTGTGAAGTGTCACTATGATTACCACACAGCAGCTCTGCAATGACTTTAAAGAACTAATCCTTGGCTCCCACGGTGGTCACACAGAGTTCGGGCATACTAGCTCGTATGCCAATGCCGACGCATCAAGTTTAATCTTTATTCAGACGCGCCATCAACTCGACCCCGGGGTGGCCGTAGTGGTAACTACCGACGAAGTGGCCAACGAAATAAAGGATACGTATAGCGGCTTTATTGCCAGCGTGGCGGACGTACGCCTAGCGCAAGCACTTATGAAGCAAGCCTACGATGATTATCCGAGTGGCGATCTCGAATGGCCACAAATTCATCCAAGCGCGGTTATCCACCCAAGCGCATCACTCGGCGAGAATGTGCGCATTGGCCCTAACGTAGTGATTGGCAAAGACGTAGTTATTGGCCCGTCGGTGGTGGTGCGCAGCAATAGTGTTATTGAATTTGGTACGACGATCGGCGATCACACGATTGTTAACACCAATGTGGTGGTGGGGCATGGCAGCGAAATAGGTTGTCGGGTAATTTTGCAGTCTGGCTGTGTAATTGGCGCCGAGGGCTATGGTTTCGCGCAAGCGCCTGATAAGCATTACGAACGTGTACCCCATACCGGCAATGTTATTATTCAAGACGATGTGTTTGTAGGCAGCAATTCGTGCATTGATCGCGGCACCTACGGGTCTACCCTGATCAAGCGCGGCGTGAAAATTGACAACCTATGCCACATAGCGCACAACGTAGAACTTGGCGAAGATGTGTTGCTGATTGCGCAATCAGGATTGTCGGGATCGAGCAAATTGGGTAACCGCGTAATCGCCTCGGGTCAAACCGGGGTTCTGGATCACAAAAAAGTAGCCGACGACGCCGTGCTGGTACACCGCGCTGGCATTATCGAAGATATTCCAACGGGTGGGATGTGGGGCGGCATGCCGGCCAAACCGCTGCGCGAGCACACACGCAGACTCAAGCTAGACGACTACGTCATGAAGCGCTTTGCAAAGCTAGAAGCCACCATCGCAGAACTAAAAAAGCCGCTCGGTGACGAAAAATAAGCTAGACACCCACCGTAGAACGACCGTGAAACCTACTCTTACCCAGACACCCTTACATAGACACCCACCTCTAAATTAATTTTACCTAGACACCCACCGTTAGTGTATGGCTCGCTCAAACCTTAAATTTATTGTTATTCCACACTTGGTAAAGTGGTTGATTAGCTTAATTACGCTTACCTGTCGGGTACGCTGGCATAATCGTGAGCAATTGGAACAACTACTCGCCGATCAACAGCCGTTTGTACTGAGCATGTGGCATAACTGTTCGACCATTGCCCCCTGGGCAATGCGTAATCGACAAATTACTTGTATTGTGAGCGACAGCCGCGATGGTGAATACGTGGCGCGACTAGGGGCGCTGTATGGCAATAAGACCGCGCGGGGCTCAAGTTCTAAGGGTTCGTCGCGCGTTACGCGTGCGCTGCTTAAACTGCTCCGTGGCGGCGAGCCCATCGCGATGACGCCCGACGGCCCGCGAGGACCGCTCTATCAAGTGCAAAATGGGGTAGTTTGGCTGGCGGCGGCGGGCCGAGCACCCGTGTTACCACTGCACGTTGAGGCTAGCCGACAATGGGTGCTTAACAGTTGGGACAAACACCGTTTTCCCAAGCCATTCTCGACCATCCATATTGGTATTGGCGAGCCCGTAGATATCAGCACCGAGATGCTGAGCGAACGGCCTGAACACTGCGCGGCATTGGTGCAAACAACCATGATGAACAACGTAAGAGCCTTACAGAGCGCGGCCGGCTTACCGTTAGAATATGCGCAGGGCGAACGCTCTGCGGCATAAATAGGAGTTGAGTAGCGCGAGTTAGTCTATTGCAACGCGGTATACAAATGGATCGTGCGCCAAGCTTTTTACCTGAGCGGTAGCCGTTTTGGCCACTCGAGAATTTTCAAACGGCCCCATGCGTACGCGATAATACAAGCCTTGACCAGCCACCTCGCTCGCTTGAGTAAGCGCCACCACACCCTGCAGCGCTAGCTTAGCGCGCAGAGCCTCGGCGTCGGCAAATTGTCTAAACGAGGCAATTTGCACATAGTATTGATAGCCGTCTTCGCGCCGCGCGGCAACCGCTCCCGCTGGCATGTCTTGCGGCATCACTTGGTCGATATCGGGCAATACTTGATAGTAATCAAAGTTAGCCACTCGTGCGGAGTCAGATGCATCGGCAACAGGCGCTTGCCCCGCTTGGGGGCTGACTACCGTGTCCACAACGGTCGTGCGCTCCGCAGGATTGCCTTTATTGATCAAAGACTTCAAGCCCTGCCCCACCGGTACGTCATTACGCTGGGTTCCCAGTATCAACAAACCCAGCACCATGGCAGAGATTAAAATCACCAAGATTAATCCCCATGGCAGCGCCGCCAGCCGAGACGAAGTCTTGACCTTTTTAGTGGTGGATTTTGGCTTAATGCGGCGAGCTTGTGCCACGCGCTTCTCCTAGGGTGTGCAGATAACTGTTTCGACGTAAGCGTGATTGTTGAGGCTACATTAGGGCTACATCGACGTAGGCGCAGCCACACCAATAATATCGAGCCCGTTGCGCAATACTTGGCGCACTGCAGAACTTAATGCAAGCTTGGCATCGCGTTCTTCGGCCGCTAGCTCTAAAAAGCGGCTCGTGTTGTACCAAGAATGAAAGGTAGTGGCTAGATCACGCAAGTAGTACGTAATTTGATGCGGCTCGTACTGTTGCGCGGCGCTTAGAATCAGCTCTGGAAAGCGTTCGAGTTGCTTGAGTAAAGCAAGTTCGTGCTCACTCGTCAGCAACGTGTAATCCGCTTGCGCCGCTGAGGCAATGGTTAACCCCCGCTCGTTAGCGGTCGTGAAAATTCGGCAAATTCGTGCGTGCGCATATTGCACATAGTACATCGGGTTTTCGTTGCTTTTCGACTTGGCCAAATCCAGATCAAAGTCCATGTGCTGCTCTGACTTTCGTTGGGTGTAGAAAAAGCGGGCGGCGTCTGAACCAATCTCTTCGCGCAATTCGCGTAGCGTAATAAACTGTCCACTGCGTGTGCTCATACTTACTTTCTCGCCACCGCGATACAACACGGCAAATTGCACGAGCAACACTTTGAGCTGCTCCGGATCTAAACCAAGGGCCTGCATTGATGCTTTAACGCGCGAAATATAGCCGTGATGGTCAGCCCCCCAAATGTTGATTGCCAAGTCAAAACCGCGATCGATCTTATCAAAATGATAGGCTATATCAGATGCGAAGTAAGTCGGCTGGCCATTGTCACGCACCACGACTCGGTCTTTTTCGTCGCCGTACGCTGTGGTTTTAAACCACCAAGCCCCATCTTGCTCGTACACATTGCCAGACTCTTTAAGGCGCTCTACCGCCGCATTAATCTTGCCGGTATCAAACAACGAGCGCTCTGAGTACCAAGTATCAAATGTAATTCCAAAGCCCGCCAGATCGTCTTTTATATCGTCGAGAATGCTATCGAGCGCCTTATTAAAAAATAACTGATAGGCGGTGTCCCCAAGTTGCTCTTTAACTGACTTGATAAGCGCATCGAGCGCGGCTTCGTCTTCTAAGTTAGCCTGTGCTGCCAACAAACTCTGAGCGCTTAAATTAAATTGTTCGCCGTATTCTTCAAACAACTCTTGGGCCATTGTGTGTATGTAATCGCCTTGATACCCATTGCTTGGCAAAGCAATCTCGTTGCCCAGAATCTGGGCGTAACGAATCCACACGCTCGTTGCGAGTATCTCCATCTGCCGACCCGCATCATTAACATAATACTCGCGCTCTACCGTGTGCCCCGCCGCGGTTAATAAGCGCGCTAGGGCATCGCCATACACCGCGCCACGCCCATGGCCCACATGCAGCGGACCGGTAGGGTTGGCAGATACAAACTCCACCATGATTTTTTGTTTGGAGTTTGGCTCAGCCAAACCATAGTCGTTGCCGCGCGCAAACACCTCGTCGAGCACCTTATAGCGCGCATCATCCGCTAAAAATACGTTGATAAACCCTGGTCCGGCAATCTCTACCTTGCGAACTTGTGGGTTATCGGGCAAGGCCGCAACTATTTGCTCGGCTAAGGCGCGCGGATTAGTGGCCGCCGCTTTGGCCAACGCGAGAGCAATGTTCGTTGCGTAATCGCCGTGCTCCTTCTGCCGCGTGCGCTCAAACATGATGTGCGCAGTTGTGTCAGCCGGAATAACCTCAGCGGATCTTAATTTAGACAGCGCGAGCGCGAATAAGTCGACGAGTGCGTCTTGCGGAGTATTAGTCAAAGTAATGCCTTTGTGTACGGTTGCGATGCTCGAGAAGACGCTTGCGCTAATCGCTGAGCAGTTTTTTTACGGGTGCGAATTTTACCTTGTATGCAGCATCTGTGACAGACAAGTTAACCACGCGACACCATTTTTAATAAAGATCTTGGGGGTCCACATCCAAGCTCCAACGCACGTTAGCGCTTAATTTACGCAAGCGATCGTCTTGTTCAAGACGCTCTATTAATTGCGCTAGAAGATTGTGCAGCGCGCGACGCTCTGACGACTGTATTAACAGTTGCGCTCGGTAACGACCTGCTCGCTTTGCCATCGGTGCCGCCACCGGATCCATAACGCGCACCTCATCAATGCTGGGTAAGTGCGACTTGACCGTACGCAAAAACTGCATCGCGCGCGCATCGTGGGTTGATTCGGCGCGCAGCATCGCCAAGAAACTAAACGGCGGCAAATTAAGTTGTTGTCGGGTTTGCAACTCTGCTCGAGCGAAGCCAGCGAAGTCTTGCGCAATAATAAATTTAAATAGGGGGTGCTCGCAAAAGCGAGTCTGTATGAGCACCCGCCCCTGTTGATCACGCCGCCCCGCACGCCCCGCCACTTGTACCAATTGCTGAAACAGACTTTCGGTGGACCTAAAGTCCGAACTGTATAAGCCTTGATCCGCATCTAAAACGCCTACTAAACACAGATGCGCAAAGTCGTGACCTTTGGTTAACAACTGCGTGCCCACCACCACATCCGCCTGGCCGCTTTTAACGTTATCCAGTTGCGCTTCAAGTTGCCCCTTATTGCGCGTTGAATCGCGGTCGATACGCGCAACGTTCGCGTTGGGTAGCAAAGACTGCACAGTGGTCTCCACCCGCTGTGTACCCTCGCCTAAATCCGTCAATTGATTGGACTGGCACTTAGGGCAAGCCAGCGGAATACGCGTTTCGTAACCGCAGTGATGACAGCGCAACCGATTGTGTGCACGATGCACCGTTAAATGAGCATCGCAACGATGGCAACGCACAGCGGATTTGCAGTCTATGCAGTACATCACTGGAGCAAAACCTCGGCGATTAATGAACAACATACTTTGTTCACCCGCCTTGAACGTAGCCCGCAGCTGTGTGCTTAAGGCCGGCGTTATTCCATCGCTACTCGTTTGCTTTTCTAAATCGACCAACTGGATATCAGGCAAAAGAGCGGCGCTTGCACGACTCGGTAGTTCCAGCAAGGTATAGCGCTGTTCAAGTGCGTTGTAATACGACTCGAGCGCCGGCGTCGCAGAGCCGAGCACAATAGGCACGTCGGCGCACTTAGCACGATAGATTGCGGTGTCGCGCGCATGATAGCGAACACCATCTTGTTGTTTAAACGAACCGTCGTGCTCTTCATCGACCACTATCAGGCCAAGTTCAGGAAGCGTACAGAGCACGGCTGAACGCGTGCCAATCACAATACGGGCCTGACCCGTTTTAGCGTGCCACCAAGCAAGATGTCGTTGCTTGTCACTTAAGTTGGAATGCATCACGGTTATTGGCACTTTAAAACGGATCTTAAAGCGCTCTAGAAGCTGTGGCGTAAGTCCGATCTCAGGCACTAGCACTAGGGTCTGTTGCTGGGCATCAAGCGCCGCTTGAATTGCGGCAAAATAGACTTCGGTTTTACCGCTACCCGTAACGCCAAGCAAAAGGCTCACCGAGAAAGTATGGGCTTGAACCTTTTTTATGAGCTCTTGCGTGGCGGCCTGTTGCGCCGTGTTAAGTTCAATTAGCGCTTGTGCGCTAACCTTCGTGTCGAACGAATCGGCTTGATCCACTAACTGCGGCTCCGCTTCTTGTTCGTCCAACCAGCCCTTATCGATCAACGTATTAACCGCCGCACGCCAACCGCTGTTCATATCGGCGAAGTCATCAGCCGACAATGCATTGCGCTTTAACAGTCGTTTAATAATGGCGAGTTGTAGTGGTGCACGATTAAGCTCTTCGATTGGCTTCATGCGTCCTGCTTCGCTCATCACCCACTGGCGCGTGGTCGCCGGTTCGGCTCCTTGCGCTTGCCGCAATAGCGTTGGCAATGCCATCTCAAACACCTCACCGATGGGCGCGAGATAGTAGCTGCTAATCCATTGCAGAGTGGTCCACAGAGCTGAATCAAATAAAGGTGCGCGATCAAGCACTGTCAAAATAGGTTTGAGCTTTGCCGGATCAACACTCGTTGATTGGGAGCAGCTGGTTATCACACCCACCATTTTACGTGCGCCGAACGGCACAAACACGCGTCGACCAATGAGATCGTTGGAAACAGCTTGATGAGTAGCCGGTACAATAAAATCAAAGGTTTGCCGAAGCGGCACAGGCACAGCCACGCGTGCATACCGCTCGCCCCCTCGCTGAGGCTCTTCATTTGGCTGAGGCTCTTTGTCTAGCTGAGGCTCTGTAACCTTGGTGGGCGAAATAGACACTTTGTAAGCTATTTTCTCGGTGAAAGTTACTCACACAAGCTGTGGATAACTTTGTTAATAAAGTGAGTGAATTAACGACAAGCTATTGTACTGCTTAGCTCTTTTGAGACCGCTTATTTTTTAAGCAAACAATTTAATCTATATAAATCAATCACTTAGATTAAATCTACATATTACGGTTAGATTACAGACTATTTTTTAAGCAAAACTATTGACAACAAATAAATGTGCATAAGTAAGCGACCTTGCTCCAAATCATGATTTTCACAGAACCTAAAAAATTCAATCACTTAGCGACCATTATTGCAAACATCGCTTAATAATGTCCGCTACTCGACCATCTATTATTGAACAGTAAGTGAGTGAGCGCGTTCAGCCGCACACACTATCCCGCTATTTCAGTTAGATTAAATCAGCTACACTTCGACTCGTTTAAATATTTCTTGTGCCGACTCTTTATTTATGCCAAAAAAATTTACTGCGGCCACTGCCGACAAATACGTTTTGTATCAACAAGCTGTTCAGTCGGCCGACCAAGACGTAGATTTCTTAATTAACACCTACAAACAAATTCGCGGACGCAAACCACGACATTTTCGTGAAGACTTCTGCGGCACTTGTTTGCTCAGTAGCTATTGGGTAAGTGCCAATAAGCACAACACAGCGGAAAGTTACGACATTGATCCAGAGCCCTTGGCATGGGGTCTAGCCAACAATATTAAACCCTTAGGTAAAGCCGCGAAACGATTAACGCAGTATCAGGAAGATGCGCGTAATCCTAGCCGTCAGGCGCCGGATGTGCGCTGCGCGCAAAATTTCTCGTACTGGGTATTTAAAACTCGTCCCGAAATGCTCGAGTATTTTAAAGGGGTACAACGTGACTTAGCTGACGACGGTATCTTTGTGGTCGACTTACATGGTGGTCCCGAGAGTATTCAGGAGCTCGAAGAAGAAACCGTAATGGACGACAAAAGTTTTACCTATGTATGGGATCAGGATTCGATGAATCCTATTACCGGCGAAGCGCGTTTGCATATTCATTTTCGGTTTCCAGACGGCACTGAAATGACGGATGCATTTATTTACGACTGGCGCCTTTGGGGTTTGCCCGAACTACGCGAACTGCTCATCGATGCCGGATTTTCCTCGGCCACCTGTTACTGGGAAGGCACGGCCGAAGACGGCGAAAGTGGCGATGGCGTGTTCAGCCCAAACGAGCAGGGCGAAGCCTGCTTATCCTATGTGGCCTATTTAGTGGCCACCAAATAAGGTGAGCGCACTTAGCACCACTATCGGGGTCTGGCTTGTAATCGCAATCCTGATTGCAGTGTTCAGCCTAGCGCGTCGCAGCGTGCCCGCCGATGCCGACAGCGGAATTGGCTTTGCTGACGAATACGCCAGTGAGTGGCAGGAAGAGCCTCATTCTGTGGGCGACAGTCCCCGATTAACGGTGGCGTCGTTTAATATTCAAACAGGCAAGTCTGAGCACGGCCAACGCGATATTCAACGCGCCGCCAAAACACTCGTTGGGGCCGACATTGCGGGTATTCAAGAAGTGTATGCCAGCAGTTGGCTCAATCGACTGGGCTTAGGACAGAGTCAAACGGCGGCCTTAGCCGCACACGGCGGGTTTTACTACGGCTTTCATCCCACGCGTAAGCGATGGTTTCGCGACCATCGCGGCAACGCTTTATTATCTAAACTGCCCGTGCAAGCCTGGCGTACCACTATGTTGCCCGACTGGTCTGGCAAGAGCTTTCGTAATTTCACTACCGCCGAGCTCGAATGGCAAGGCGAGCCGTTGGTAGTAATCAATACGCATCTGCACACGGGTACGGGCCGTGATGAGCAGCTCAAAGCTGTGAGCGCTGCGTTCGCGAAATACCCACGAGTGATTTTAATGGGCGATTTTAATACTACGCGCAGTTCAACTACGCTGCGCGCCTTGCTCGCACAAGATGGTGTTGAAGATGCGGTTGGCGCACTTCAACTTGATCCCATGGAAGAGTCGCGCATTGACTGGATTATTACTAAAGGGTTCAAGGCCGTTGGGGGGCGGTTTCTACCGCGAGGCGTTTCGGATCACCCGTACTACGAAGTTCAGCTCACTCTGAGCGAGGCAACCACGCCGAGAAGCTGAGCGAACTCACACGCAGGCCGCTCGTTGCTCTCGAATTAGCCGCGCACGAGCTCGCTACTCATTAAAAGACCGATTTCGTTCGTTTCTAAACTGTAAAAGCCACGCTCGATTACGGCTTTAGCGCTGGCGACATCATCCAGGTTATAGAGTGTCCATTGCCACGGGCCAGCCCAAACGGCCGCATTTTCAGTCGGCAACAAGTCGGTGTCGCAGAACAAAAAGTCCGGCTCCAAGCTCTTGGCAATGGCATGCTCGGCGTCGCTCCAAGCAGGCAGCACCCAGCCGCAACGCAAATTGCTTACTTTGCGCGCATACTCGAGTACGTCGCTGTTAAACGAAATAATCACACACTGCTGTTCTACGCCAGCGCCACTGATGCGGGCCAAGACTGCATCTAAAAAAGTCGGTATGCCCCAGCGATCGATTGATTCCTGCTTTATTTCGACAAACACTAACAAGCGATTATCGAGCGCCAACCATTTGCAGAACTTTTTAAACGTGGTGAATCGGTTATCGGCAAACGCCTCACCAAACCGGGCGGGAAACGACGCAGGCAGCGACTTAATGGTTTTCGCATCGGTGTCACGAAAATCTTGGTCTACGCCTGCCATACGCAACAGGGATTGGTCGTGGTGCAAAAAAGGTATTCCGTCAGCACTAAGCTGAAGATCCAATTCAAAACAATGTGCGCCATGCTGCAAAGCCGCTTCGTATGCCAGCAAGGTGTTTTCAGGGTAGCGCGCAGAGTAACCACGGTGGGCAATTAACTGCAAGGCCGGCATGAGGGCGTTGGTGCTAGACATTAGACTCTTCACATCGATGTGGAATCAAGCATTCGGTGAGTTAGATTATGCCTAAGCGTGGTGACGCTGACCATCTTTGCCGTACTCTTTTTTCAGACCTAAAATCGGTGGCCAGATGGCCAACTATTAGGCGGTAAATGTCGCGACTAAACTGCTCGCAGCGTATCAAGTAGGGCGTGCTCAGCGTATACTCCAACACCAAGCGTTGCATAGCGCAATGCCACCACTTTCAGACCTTGAGTACCCAAATGCAACAGGCTTACGCGAATCTATCGCCAGACCAAGTACTCAATACCGTAGATGCCCTCGGCTTTGTCTGTGACGGGCGCCTATTGGCGCTTAACAGTTACGAAAATCGTGTGTACCGCGTGGGCATCGAAAACGGCGCTGCGTTAGGCAATTCGATTGTGGCCAAGTTTTATCGACCCGAGCGCTGGACCGACGCGCAGATTCTTGAAGAGCATGCGTTTACCTTAGCGCTTGAGGAGTTGGAGATTCCAGTGGTAGCACCTCTGCAGGTTGAGGGTGCAACCTTGCTCAAGCACGATGTATTTAGAGTCGCATTGTTCGCCAATCGCGGCGGACGTGCACCGGACCTTGAAGATCTGGATCAGCTAACACAGTTTGGCCGCTTTATTGGCCGCATTCACCGCGCGGGTGCGCAACAGGCCTTTACTGAGCGGCCCACCCTAAACATCGAAACTTTTGGCGTACAAGCGCGCGCCACCGTACTCGAGAGCGGGCTTTTGCCGCCCGAACTCAGCAGCGTGTATGAGGGGCTAACGGCGCAACTACTTGACGAGGTACAACTGTGTTACAACCGTGTACCGCATCTTAAACTGATTCGTTGCCATGGCGATTGTCATCCCAGCAATGTGCTGTGGACCGTACAAGGTGAGCACCAAGGCCCACATATTGTAGACTTTGACGATGCCCGCATGGCACCCGCTATTCAAGATCTATGGATGTTTATTGCTGGCGACCGCGCTGAGCAGACGAGCGCTTTAGACGCACTGTTGGAAGGCTATACAGAGTTTCATGAGTTTGATGGCACCGAGCTGCATTTAATTGAAGCATTGCGCACCCTGCGCATTATTCACTACTTTGGTTGGCTCACTAAGCGTTGGGAAGACCCGGCGTTTAAAATGGCGTTTCCTTGGTTTAATACCCAAAATGCCTGGGAGCAGCATATTTTGAGTTTGCGCGAACAGGCCGCATTGTTACACGAACAACCCCTAGTTTGGTTTGGTTAAACTTGGCTAAGATGCTTGCTTAAAGATGCGTGTGCGACAAGTGCTTAAGCGACGGTGTTAAAACTGCAGGGCTTGCATTGCCGCCGGTACCGACTCGTTGAGCGCATAAGCTCGACCCAAACGGTCAAACACATTACCATTATTAGGATCAACATAACCCCCAAACCAAGGGATTGAGCTAGCCAATTGGGGTGGAGCAGTGTCGGTATAAGTGAACAAGATGCCACTGACCGACGTGCGCGCATTTAAAAAACACAACCCCGTTTGCAGTGCACACGCCGTGGTGTTCGGTTGCGTAGGAACCTCATCCATCTGTGCCAATAAAGACGCGTCTACGCGAGTTACCCAAGTAGGCGCACCGTTCACTCTACGCAGCGTTGTTTCGCCCGGCGCGATGTTGGCAAACTCTGGCTGCGCTGCCAACTCCACTGAACCGACTAAGCGGCTGTGCATATCGGGTTGTGCGGCGCCCTTGATTAAAATGTACACAAAGCCACCCACAAGCACTAGGAACATGAGCTTGATGATGGTGATTAGGATCTGCTGATTCATTAATTAACACTGTGCAGTTTTAATACGCTAGTTGGCTCTTAGTGTGAGTAGCTCTATGCTCCAGACGATTTGCTCGGCGGTCACCACGTCATCCGTGCTTGGAAAACCTCGGGCGTCGGCCACGCCTTGTACAACCCGTGCATTGGTAAGGGCCGCCACTTCATCAAACATCATGTTATCGACCAATGTAACTTCTTCACCTGGGGGTATCTCTAACGGTCGTGATTTGCTCTGAGTTTGCACACTTGTGCATTCCGTTTCGCTAGCGCACACTTGAGCGCTAATCGCGAACGTGACTCGGCGCAGTACCGCACTGGGGTGATTGTTTTTTAAGCAGAGCTCGATATCGTAACTCGTGCGATAGCTATAATTAACGTTAAGGCTGCACACTTCTATGTCGCTTAGGGCTATTTTATCGCTGCGCGGCGCCGACAGATAACTGTCGAACCACAATATAAATATGGTGCTAACAAACAACGCAATTGAGACAAGGATGCGAGTGCGTTTTTCAAATTTAGAGAAAAACAAGATCCAAACCAAAACAACGGTTAACAATAAAAGCAGTACTCGTAGCATGACAGTAACGGTTTAATAAAACACAGCTGGAATCATACCATTGCTTGTCATAACATCATGAAGAGTCTGTGCACTTAAAATTAGCCGCATACGCATTTTTATGGCCACCTAGTAACCCCGCATTTATCTATGAGCATCGAACGCTTTACCACCAAATCCGTTTTAAAAGCCTTGTTCAAAGACAAGCAAATTAGTGCGGCCGAAGCCAAGCGCATTGATGCGAACTTAACAGACTTGGGCGACCAACACCCCTTAACGGCCATAGCGGCAAATTTGCCAGCGCGCGCAGACTCCAACACACGCATTAGTCATGAAGAACTGTACGAATGGTTTGCGCAACAACTGGCAATTAAATACGCGCATATTGATCCGCTCAAGATCGATATCGCCTCGGCCACCACCGTGTTCTCGGCACAGTATGCTAAGCAGAACGGCATTTTAACCCTAGATGTGTCTGGCAACGGAGTAACCATTGCGTGTAAGAACCCAATTGATACGCCTTGGCGCGACGAGCTGTCTGCACTAATTCGCAAACCTATCGAGATTGTGTTTGCTAATCCAACTGAGATTGATCGTTACCAAAACGAATTCTACTCTCTCGCCAAATCCATTAGCCGCTCGGTGTTATCGTCGCAGGGCGGTGGCAGCTCGATTCAACAAAGTTTAGAGCAAATGGTTGAACTCGGGCGGCAAGGTCAGCTCGATGCGGAAGACCATCACATTGTGCAAGTGGTCGATTGGTTGCTGCAGTATGCCTACGAACAGCGTGCCAGTGATATTCACCTTGAACCGCGTAGAGACGTGGGCGAGATCCGTTTTCGGATTGACGGAGTCTTACATCATGCATACCAAGTGCCGCCCAATGTGATGCTGGCCATCATTGGTCGCTTTAAGATTTTAGCGCGCATGGACATCGCCGAAAAGCGCCGCCCCTTAGATGGGCGACTAAAAACCCGCACACCCGATAATCGCGATATTGAACTCCGTTTGTCCACCGTACCCACAGCCATGGGCGAAAAAATGGTGATGCGGATTTTTGATCCTGAAGTGCTGCAACGCAGCTTTGAGGAACTTGGCTTGAGTGATCGCGAGCTGTCGTTGTGGCACCGCCTTACGAGTCACACCAATGGCATTATTTTGGTTACGGGCCCTACCGGCTCGGGCAAAACCACCACGCTCTATTCTACGTTGCGCAAACTCGCCAGCAGCGAAGTGAACGTGTGTACCATCGAAGAGCCTATCGAAATGGTAGAACCTCGGTTTAACCAAATTCAAGTGCATAGCGCAATTGGTCTTAATTTTGCGTCAGGGGTGCGAGCGTTGTTACGCCAAGATCCCGATATTATGATGATCGGCGAAATTCGTGATATTGAAACGGCTGAGATGGCGATTCAAGCAGCGCTCACTGGCCACTTGGTATTGTCGACTCTGCATACCAATGACGCTCCCTCAGCCGTTACTCGTTTACTTGAATTGGGCGTGCCGGCTTACTTAATTAGCGCAACGGTATTGGGCGTGATGGCGCAACGTTTAGTACGCACGCTGTGCCCACACTGTAAACAGCCCAACACCGTAGACCCGACGCTATGGCAGCAGTTTATTGGCGACGAGAAGTTAGTGCCTTCCCATACGCACGCGGCCGTTGGCTGTATCGAGTGCCGTCAAACCGGCTTTTTAGGACGAATTGGCTTATATGAAATGATGGAAATGACTGAGCCCTTAAAATCTCTAATAACACCGGGAGCCGACCTGCAAAGCCTGAAGCGACAAGCCAAGCAAGATGGTCTTCTTGCACTGCGACATAGCGGTGCTGTAAAAGTGGCCAACGGGCAAACGACCATTGAAGAAGTTCTGCGAGTAACGCCTTTTTAGGGGCGAGTTGATGATGCGCAGTACAAGACGCTCAAAATCGAGCAACATCTCGGAACCAAGATTATCCGAACTTAAGCCGCTTAGCGTTAGCCAACGCATACTGCGATGGTTAGTCTGTGGTTTTTTGGTGCTGTGCTTTGTGTCGGCTTTACCGATGTTTGCACTGCGGTGGGTTAACCCGAGTACGAGCAGTTTTATTGAAATGAATAAGGCCAATAACAACCGCAATATTCGTCATCAGTGGGTGGATATTGAAGATGTAAGCTTGTATTTCCCGAATGCCGTTTTGGCCTCTGAAGATCAGCAGTTTCCAACGCACCTTGGCTTGGATTTTAAACAGATTCAATTAGTGTTGTCGGAGCGCGATAAAGGATTTTCGCGCGGTGCGAGTACGGTAACCCAACAAACGGTCAAAAATTTGTTTTTAACACCAGACCGAAGCCTCGCGCGCAAAGGCTTGGAGGCCTGGCTGAGCTTATGGATGGAGATCATCTTGTCTAAGGAACGTATCCTTGAACTGTACGTTAACTTTGCCCAATTTGGCACGTCGGTGTTTGGGATTGAAGCGGCCAGCCAGTACTACTTTGGTATAAGTGCGAAACGACTAAGTCCGCGCCAAGCCGCCCTAATTGCAGCAAGTTTGCCAACGCCATCAAGGTCCGACCCAGCGAACCCGAGTGACTATTTGAATCAACGCGCTGACTTTATAATGGATCAAATGCCACGCGTAGGCGGACGGCGAGTTATTCAAGAAATTATTGACGCCGGCTACTAAAGCGTTTGTTACACTGCGGAGCCTGTTACCCCTTAACTGCTAGCTGAGCGAACAGCGATGAATAGACGTTTTCCGAGTTCCCGATTACGCCGCACGCGCGCCTCCGTTTTTGCGCGCAACCTCGTGCGCGAAACAGAATTGACGTCCCGCGACCTAATTTTGCCTTTATTTGTATGCGAAGGTGAAAACTGTCAAGAATCGGTACCGTCAATGCCAGGCGTGTCGCGTTTGTCTATTGATTTGATCGTGAAGAGGTGTGGGCAGGCATACGAACTAGGTATTCCGGCGGTAGCTTTGTTTCCCGTAGTCGGTACTCGTCATAAATCCTTACTCGCACAAGAAGCATACAATCCAGAAGGACTTGCGCAACGGACGGTGCGGGCAATTAAAGAGCAATTGCCCGAGCTTGGCGTGATTACCGATGTTGCACTAGATCCATTTACCACCCACGGGCAAGACGGCATTATTGACGAGCACGGTTATGTGCTTAACGACACCACCACCGAAGTGCTTGTTAAACAGGCGCTTTCTCACGCGCGCGCTGGAGCCGACATTGTGGCCCCATCGGATATGATGGATGGGCGCGTAGCGAAAATTCGACAGGCGCTCGAAAGTCATGGCTTTATAAACACACAGATATTGGCCTATTCGGCCAAGTATGCATCGGCGTTTTACGGGCCCTTTCGCGACGCGGTGGGCTCGGCTGAAAATTTAGCGGGTGGCGACAAGTATACGTATCAGATGGATCCAGCCAACAGCAACGAAGCCCTGCATGAAGTGCGCTTAGACATCAACGAGGGAGCCGACTATGTAATGATCAAGCCTGGGCTACCCTATCTGGATATCGTCTACCGCATCAAACAAGAATTTGGCTTGCCCACATTTGTATATCAAGTAAGCGGCGAATACGCCATGCTTAAAGCCGCTGCTCAACAAGGTTGGCTAAACGAACAAGCCGTTGTTCTTGAGGCGTTAACGAGCATGAAGCGCGCTGGGGCTGACGCCATTTTGAGTTACTACGCCATTGATGCCGCGCAGTGGTTGCAAAATACATAACGGCCGAGTGGTCGACAACAAGCTAACACAGAGCGTTCCTCACTATGCAGTATTTACACACCATGATTCGGGTTGCGAACTTAGACGCGGCTACCCACTTTTTTTGTGATTGCTTAGGCTTAGTGGAAACAAGTCGTCAAGAGTATCCACAAGGCCGCTTTACGCTGGTGTTTTTAGCCGCACCAAATGACTTAGAACGAGTGGCTAGTCACTCATCCCCATTGCTCGAACTCACTTACAATTGGGATGCAGAACAATACTCAAGCGGGCGCAATTTTGGCCATCTGGCATTCCGGGTAGACGACATCTACGCGCTGTGCTCGCAACTGCAAACAGCCGGTATTACGATTAACCGTCCCCCTCGCGATGGGCGCATGGCATTTGTTAAATCGCCAGATGGTATTTCTGTTGAACTACTGCAGCGCGGCGATGCACTACCGCCCGCCGAGCCATGGGCCTCTATGCAAAATAGCGGATCGTGGTAAAGTTGCCCTGTTTCGATCATCTAGACACTGAGCGGTGCCTAATCGGTAACCAACCGTCACATAGCCATTAAAGGAACCTATTATGCAAGCACCTCAATCTCTTCTTCGTAGCCTCGCAATCGCTACGCAAACGGCCTTGCTTTTACTTTGCGTGAGCAACAATGCTTATGCTCTAGACATGGTGCAGGAGGTTCAGCAGTGTGCCGAGGTTAACGACGACGCGGCTCGCTTACAATGCTTTGACGCGCTAAGTGCATCGCTCGTACAGGCGCAAGCCAGTGGTACGGAAGTTGAGCAAGCGTTGGTGGCGCAAGAGTCAAAGAAAGAAGATGGTTCAGCGGCCACCATGCCCGAAGCCTTGGGCGGCAGCCGATTTGCTAGCGAGGAATCAAAAGCGGGGCCACTTGCCGATGGTAAAGTCTCGTTTTGCCAACGCGCATACGATAAAAAGTGGCTATTTGTGTTTGCCAATGGGCAAGTTTGGAAGCAAACGGATGGACGCAACTATCGCTTTAGTGAATGCAACTTTGATGTAGTCATCGACAAAGATTTTTTCGGTTACTTTATGCAAATACAAGGTGACGCAGCAGGTAAAACGGGCAAAGTTCGGATTGGTCGTTTGAAATAGCACTACGAACGCATTACTCCGCTAACCAGGCATTATGATCTAGTGAAGGGATTATGGCGCAACTGGCACAAGTTAATATAGCGCGTCTGTTGGCCGTGGAAGGAGACGAACGAGTACAAGGGTTTTTCGCTAATCTCGAACGCATTAACGCAATAGCAGAAGCTAGTGATGGGTTTGTATGGCGCTATGAGGGCGACTATCACGGCGACGACGAACAAGATCCCCTCCTGATTTTTAACTTGTCGGTTTGGCAGAGTATTGAGCACCTAGCGGCCTTCGTATATCGCAGCGACAACGTAGACATTCTGCGACGTAAAAATGAATGGATGCTACCCTTGCAGCCTACACACTCGGTGCTTTGGTGGGTGTCCGATGGCGAACGCCCAGCGCCAGAGATGGCAATGGCAAAGCTGCAATTGCTCACAGACCTTGGGCCAACTGTGCAGGCGTTTACATTTGCGCATCGCTTTGATTCCCCGACTTCGCTTTAATAGTTAGCGAGAAACACTGATACTTATGCACAACTCGTTTAAAGCCAAATTACACGATGCTTGGTCACAGCAGAACTCCTTGTTGTGTGTAGGCTTAGATCCTAATCCTGAATTAATGCCTGGGCATTTGCACCATCGCGCACACAATGTATTCGATTTTTGTACGGCGATTATCGACGCGACGCATGATCTAGTTTGCGCATACAAGCCGCAGATTGCCTATTTTGCGGACACGGCTAAAGAAGAACAACTGCAAGCCGTAATCGCGTATGCACAGCAACACTATCCCCACATACCCATTATTTTAGACGCCAAACGCGGCGACATTGGCAGCACCGCAGCCATGTATGCACGCGAGGCGTTTGACCGCTTTAATGCGGATGCCGTTACTATTAATCCCTATATGGGGCGCGACTCAGCACTGCCATTTTTGGAACGGGATGATAAGGGTGTTTTTATTTTATGCCGTACATCCAATGCAGGGGGCGCTGAATTTCAAGACCTAGTGGTTGAAGGCGTACCATTGTATGAGCGGGTTGCCCTGAATGTCGTGACAAACTGGAACACTTACGACAATTGCGCCTTAGTATTGGGCGCGACAAATCCTGCACAAATGCAACGCGTGAGAACGCTAGTGGGAGATATGCCTTTTTTGGTACCCGGCGTGGGCGCGCAAGGCGGTGAAGTGTCGAGCTTATTAGGCGCTGGGCTAACCCAACAAAAAACAGGGCTCGTGATTAACAGTTCGCGCGGCATTATTTTCGCTGGTAGTGGCGAAGATTATGCTCAGCAAGCACGCAAGGCCGCTATGGCCTTGCGTACTGAGATAAATCAACATCGTGCCGTTGATTAGCGCTTAACCAGCCGTAGCGTACTTGGCATTACCCAAGCGTTTTCTCGTAACGCTCAGCCGAATCCATAATTTCTTTACGCGCTTCGTCTTTACCGGCCCAGCCGTTTACTTTGACCCACTTGCCTTGTTCTAGGTCTTTGTAGTGCTCGAAGAAGTGAGCAATTTTGTCGAGAAGTTCTTGTTGAACATCACGAAAGGTAGCCACGCTATTATAGAACTTGGTGAGTTTTTCAATAGGCACCGCCAAGATTTTTGCATCACCACCAGCCTCGTCTTCCATCTTCAGCATGCCAATAGGACGGCAGCGGACCACCGAACCGGTCACCAATGGAAATGGCGCAACAACCAGCACATCAACAGGGTCGCCATCGTCTGATAGGGTGCGCGGCACATAACCGTAGTTACACGGATAGTGCATCGCCGTTGACATAAATCGGTCGATAAACATAGCACCCGATTCTTTGTCTACTTCGTATTTAATGGGATCACCGTAACGCGGTATTTCGATGATGACATTCACGTTGTCTGGCAACTCTGAACCCGCGGGAACGTTATGTAGTGACATGGCTTATAGCTCCGAAAAATTAGTCTTAAAAAATCGGGTGTATTATACTGTTCGCGCTGCGAGAGTCAGCGGCAAATCAATCGAAATCGATAATTAAAACAACAAAACGGTTTAGTTTTTCCTGCGCAAAAAATCAGCGTCGCTACAAAATTCATATAGCCCAATTTAACAAGACTGATTGGTCTGTTTGGCTACCCAATAAGAGCGCCGAGAAGAACAGTTTATTAACCCTGATTTATCTAAATTTACCTACAAAGGAGAAAAGCATGTCTGTAGAGTTAATCCCTCCAGTGCTCGGTTTGTTCGGCCTGGCGATGGCATTGTTCATATACGCCGGCATCGCCCGATTAAAAGTAACCAACGAAAAGGTCGCCAGTATTGGCCACCAAATTCATATTGGCGCCATGGCTTTTACGCGCCAAGAATACAAAATTCTACTCATGTTCATCGTGGTCTTGGCTGGAGCCATTGCGTTCAGCGACTTAGGCGTTAAAACCATGGTGGCTTTTCTTGTGGGCGCTGCGTGTTCAGCGGTTGCGGGCTACATTGGTATGTTTACGGCTACTAAAGCAAACACACGCACCACCACTGCGGCTCACGAAGAAGGAGCCGCCGCCGCGTTAAAGGTCGCCTTTTTTGGTGGTTCGGTGATGGGCCTGTGCGTGGCTTCCATGGGCCTTTTGGGTCTTGGCGCTTTGTACTATTACTTTGGCGGCAGCCCCGAAACGGCGCATACGATCCACGGTTTTGGGATGGGCGCCTCGGTAGTGGCATTATTCTCACGTGTTGGCGGCGGTATTTTTACTAAAAGCGCGGACGTTGGAGCCGACCTTGTGGGCAAAATTGAAGCCGGCATCCCTGAAGACGATCCACGTAATCCTGCCGTTATTGCAGACAATGTTGGCGATAACGTTGGCGACGTGGCCGGCATGGGCTCGGATATCTTTGAGTCATACTGCGGCTCTATGATCGCAACCATCGCCATCGCCTCTACCTTGAGTCTGGCAATGTTGGATCAACTTGGCGGCACGCAAGCATCGTTAATGATGCTGCCACTGGCGTTATCTTCACTAGGACTTATCTGCTCAATGATCGGGATCGTGATCGTGAGTGTTTTGAGCTCAATGTCGGCAGAGAAAGCATTGCGCGCTGGCACGATGGGCACATCGATTGTCTTTATCATTGCCGCTTTGTTTTTGATCGAGCATTTTGATATTAGCCGCGCAGTGTGGTACTCGGTGCTAATTGGTTCGGTGGGTGGCATCGTGATCGGTTTAGTAACGGAATACTATACCGCGGGTAAACCCATTCGCACTATTGCGGCCGCTGGCGAAACAGGCGCAGCAACGGTGATTATCGCTGGACTCGCCATTGGCATGGAATCAGTCGTGATCCCAATTTTAACGCTGTGCGCGATTATCTTCTTCGCGAGTGAATTTGCTGGGCTTTATGGCGTAGCGATTGCTGCGGTGGGAATGTTGGCTACGGTGGGCATCACTATGGCGATCGATGCTTATGGACCCGTGGCGGACAATGCAGGTGGTATTGCCGAGATGGCGGGTTTGGGCAAGGAAACGCGAGCGATTACCGACTCATTAGACGAAGTAGGTAACACGACTGCAGCGATTGGTAAAGGTTTTGCCATTGGCGCTGCGGCATTAGCGGCTCTTGCCATTATGTCGGCTTATATTGAAACGGTTACCGCGAACATTGATGGATTTAGCCTAGAGATAAACAATCCCGAGGTGTTGGTGGGTATGTTTATTGGCGGAATTTTTCCGTTTTTGGTTAGTAGTTTAACGATGACTGCAGTCGGCGAAGCGGCCTTTGAAATGATCAAGGAAGTACGTCGACAATTCAAAGAGATCCCGGGTTTGCTAGAAGGTACGGCGCTACCTGATACCGAGCGTTGCGTGCAAATTGCCACCACGGCGGCCCTAAAGCGCATGATCTTGCCTGGTGTGTTGGCGGTATCGGCGCCAGTGGTGGTTGGCTTTGGTATTAGTGCGCAAGCGTTGGGCGGCATGCTTGGCGGCGCGCTACTTGGCTGCGTACTCTTGGCGATTACCATGGCTAACGCCGGTGGCGCTTGGGACAATGCCAAAAAATACGTCGAGCGCGGCAACCATGGCGGCAAGGGTTCAGATACCCATGCGGCGGTAGTGGTTGGCGACACCGTTGGCGACCCATTTAAGGATACGTCGGGTCCGTCCATGAACATTTTGATCAATGTAATGGCGATCGTCAGCTTAGTGATTGCGCCCTTACTTGGTTAATCGTTGGGGCTATACTTAAGAAGCCGACCCTAGTGGTCGGCTTTTTAATGTCTATTGAATATTTAAAAGTTACGCCTTTTTCTTCACTACAGGGTGGCGTTCACACTAACCTAATAAGCCACTTCGGTTACACTTTGCACATGAATAAGACGGCCGCACAGCAACTCTATGAGCTAAGCCACTCAGCGAGGTGGCGACCTGCGAATGCGCTGAGCGGCATGCAAGTAACACCCCACATATGGCGTTGGATAAGTGACGAGCAATCACTCACACAACGCCTCATCGATGTTTCCAGTGGAGATTTCGCAGTTGACGTGCTGCGTCAAACAATTGATATACCGCTTTATCACGAGCAAGATTGTTTAAATCAAGCTCATCATTTAGCCGCAACAGTGCGCGAAGTTTGCCTGACCATTTTTTCAGAACCCATCGTACTCGCGCGCAGCATTATTCCTCTGAGCCTTGTTCGCCAACATCAGAACGGCCTAACAAATTTGGGCAGCAAGCCGCTAGGGCAATTGTTGTTTAAGGAGGGCGAAGTACGTATCGCGCGACGTCAGTTTACTGCGGTTAATACCGAGACAGGCATAGTTTATGGTCGACGAACGCCTTACAAATATCAAGGTTCAAGCATTTTGGTGTGCGAGTTCTACTTGCCGAGAATTGCGGATTTTATGTTCTAATTTGGTAGCATCCAATATATAAATGGCCGAGTAAGACTCGGCCATTCTTGTACTGCTAAATGAATCGTTGCCTAGAGCCCTAGTCGCCCACTGTGCTAAGTAGTGATTTAAGGGCAACGATCAAGACGGCCGGTGAAGCAAAGGCGGCTAAATTGCCCGAAATGGCGGCCATTTGGGAACCTGCTCCTAATTCTGCAGCAAGGCCGTTCAACGCACTCGCTGTGGCTAGGAATGCGATGCCTGCAATTAGGAAGGTGCGTGCTTCGGCGCCGCTAACATTCAGAAAGCCAACAACGAGACCAGCAACGGCTAGCATGGTTCCTAGATGCGGAATGGTAAGGCTGAGTAGCCCCGCCGCGATAGAAACAACAACACCGGCAATAAAAAGATAACGACCAATTTGTGACATACCCATAATTTAACTCCTTTGGAAAATTCAATGCTGTTTTAGTTATGGTTATTAAGTGGTTAGTGAGCTAGCGAAAATAGGAAAAGGGCTTAGACCCTTACGCCAGCAGGCCCTGCTTAGGCAAACTCCTGCCAATAATTATGAGAATCATGACGCATGTTGGCAAATCCGTACAGAACAATTAGACAGACAACCAATCTAGACACCCACCCTTGAATTTCCTGACAGACATAAAAGAATTTGTAAAAGAATTTGGACAGGCATCGTCTTGTTTGGACAGTCTAGGTTAGGAAGTAGGAATAGAGCCATTTTAGCTTAGCAAATGACACTTGTTTTACAGGTTGTTGAAGGCTAGCAACTCGACTTTAGAGATCGATGGCTATAAATATGAGGTGTGCGGGCGCACTCCCTTATCGTCACTGAGATGTAACGGCCGACTTTTTTGAGTCTAAAAAAGTGTGCGTTGCCCTAGCCTAATAGCGTGCGATGCTGCCGTGTGGAGGGGTTACGTCGATATCCGTGCT
>CAYOXK010000017.1:0-37551 GCA_964407915.1 uncultured Gammaproteobacteria bacterium | reverse complement strand
AATGACTTATACGCGCTGGGGTTAGAACTTAAATTGTAGGCCAAGTGCGATATTTCATTTTTCCGGTGTGATGTCGGGTGGTGATGTAAAGGTGGGGACTTCACCAACCAAACGTGCGCCCCATTGTCGCAGTAACTCGAAGCCAAACAAGCACACCGCAACGGCTAACACAGACCAAAAAATTCCCATAGAGCCGAGCATTTCTTGTTCCGAGAAAAGCGTCCAAGCAAATTGCCCTACGCACAAAGTGGCGACCACGAGCAAAGTGGGTTTTCGACCTATTCTATCTACAATCCAAACACCGAGTGGTGCACCTAAAGCAACCACGGGTGCCGCCGCCAACCAGTTCTCGTAAACCCCTGTAGCAAGGCCGTCGCCCACAGACAGTTTTATGCCCACGCCCAATACCGAGTTAAAGGCCATAATCACCACTGAGGTGGGGATGGCGATTTTTAGATCAGCACGACAAATAAGTACCAACGCAGTGTAAATGACCATGTCGATACCAACACCCGTCACCGACGTGACCGAGGTGCTGGCGAAAAGGCCCAGCCACAGGCCAAGACGAAAGTCCCACTGTTCGCTGAAATCGGTCATGCCCGAGTGGCCAGCGATTTCAGAAAGCCGTACTAAATGCAGTAAACCAAAACTTGCCCAAACTACGGCAAAAATAATTTTGATCCATAACTCGGGAACGTAGGGAGCAAGAAAAAAAATTCCGAGTGGGAGTCCTACCAGCGAGCCCAGCATAGCGCCGCCTAACAACGCCCACGCCAATGATTGTCTGCGGGCCAGAATAAATATGCTCGCGCTGACCATTCCGATGGATTGAATCGCGAAACTAAAATCGCGACCCAAACTCGCGGGTAGCTCGAACAACAAAACCAACACAGGAAAGCCTACGGTACCACCGCCCATAGGCGTAGAGCCCGCAGCGTAGCTGCCGAGAGCCATAGCCAATGCCATTGGCCAGTGAGCCACTGCCGTCTGCCACTGACCTTGCACGACCACGAGCCACAGCCAGACGCTGTAGAACATAGCCAGCCACAAAAACCAAACCCACAGATGTTTTTTGGGTGGGGAAATTAAGCTCATTTAATGACCGTTCACAGAGGTAAAAAACGCCTGCAACATAGCACGAAATAATTCTGAAAGAATGCCGTCTCTAAAAATTATTGTGGATGGCGCACAGTGTTTGACCTGGGAGTTTGTTCGAGCGGTGTGCCTAAATACCCCGCAACAGGGCGCTCGCGAAGACAGAGATAATGGTATTCTAGCCCACCCGTGGTAAACCACTGCCGTTAACCTGTGATCGTGCAGTAGGTAATGGGCCTGCAACGTGGAGCGTGGGTGCCGTATGTTGCAAATGTTATCTGAACGGGATACTCCAACTGTAACTCTTCGAGACAGAGCGTCGTTGATGAAAAATCTCATGCAATTTGGTTGTTTAAAGTTGTGCGTCAGAGCGAGTTGCTGGCTGGTGATGGCCAGCTGGTGCGCGTCGCCGCTTATGGCCGACGTCGTTTCGCAGGCGTCTACCAGCAACGCCGCCGCAACTTCATTAACCCCTTCGCCATTTCAGCCGTGGGAGACGCGGTTTTTTACCGCTTCCGACTCTGCCTTGGTAACCCAAGATGAGGGTGCTGTGCTGGTGTCCCTGCATACCCAAACACTTAGGTCGCCCGCTTCAACGCTCAAGATTTTAACAGCGTTACGTGCCCTCGAGGCGTGGGGTGGAGACTACCGTTGGCCTACTCAGTTCGTAGTTGATGGCGACACGCTAACCGTGGTGGGGAGCGGCGACCCGTATCTGGTGTCTGAAGAGCTCGTGATTATCGCGCGTGCGATCGCCTCACGCATTAGCCGACCTATTGCTACCGTTATTGTCGATCATCGTGCTTTTGCAGTAGAGGCTATGCCGGGCAGCAGTTCTGTGAACGACCCTTACAATGCGCCCGTATCGGCGGTGGCCGCTAACTTTAATACCGTACAGTTGCGTCGTACGGCCACAGGCTTTGTGAGCGGCGAGGCCCAAACGCCGCTGACCGATGTGGCGCAAACATTAGCCAACGAGGTGGCGCGTAATTCCGCTTGGCAGGTGGGAGAAACCAAGCGCGTAAATTTGGCTAACGCAGATAACGCGCACACTCACTTTGCGCAGCTGCTTATTGCGTTCTTGCGCGCCACGAATAACGCACTGGTAGTCGATGAGCCCTCGATTGTAATGGTAGGCCCTAGCTCATTTGAACCGCGCTCCACATCATCGAGTGGAGTTCCACCTGCTCGTCAGAGTAGTGCCAAAATCTATGAGCATTTAAATTCAAAGCCCTTATCTGAAATGCTGGTTGGGGCCTTGGAATACTCCAATAACTTTATTAGCAATCACCTCTTTCTAGCGCTCAGTGCTCGCCGACCGAGCGAATTCGTAAGCGCGGCGCAAACAGCCAAAACTTGGACGCAAGATACTTTTGGATGGGAAAGTTTTGCGCTCGTAGATGGGTCGGGCTTGTCTCCCGATAACCGTTTAAGTGCCAAGCAAATGAACGATGTACTGGTTCGCTTTAGCACGCATTACGAGCTGCTCTCGCTAACCGAGTACCCAGACTTAAGCGTTAGGGTATTTGCCAAGACGGGTACGCTGAGTAATGTGCGCAGTTTGGCGGGTTACATTGTTACGCCACAGCAGCGCTTCCGATTTAGTTACTTTTTTAATCGAGCGGTATCTTTTCGACATCGCGAAGACGCTTTAGATGACCTTGTGCAGCGAGTTGCGATCTATGCTGCGCAACCGTAATGTTCAAGCGTACAGAGACGTCGCGCGTTTGCTTGGCAACTCATCAGCAAGTTTAACCTATGGTTCGTGGTCACAAAGCGCAGGAATTTGATGCCGAGCAAGCCGTTAGCTGGAATAGCTTGCGGACCTTGCTGCCCTATTTGTTGGAATTTAAGGGCCGCATTGGCCTAGCATTACTATGCCTAGTGGGTGCCAAGCTGGCCAGCGTTGGTCTGCCCTTTATTCTCAAACATATTGTCGACCGACTTAACACCCCCACTGGGCTTGAACAAGTGGTGTTGGTGCCTATCATGTTGCTGCTCGCGTATGGGGTGGTTCGCCTAGCCAATGTACTGTTTGGTGAGTTGCGCGATACATTGTTTGGACGAGTTACCGAGCGAGCGATGCGACGCGTAGGGCATAAGGTTTTTGCGCATCTGCATTCATTAGATTTAGCCTTCCATCTAAATCGCCGCACGGGCGGTGTTTCGCGCGACATAGAGCGAGGCGTAGCGGGCATTAGCTTTTTGTTGCGCTTTATGGTCTTTAATATCGTGCCGACCTTTCTCGAAATTGCGTTCATTGCGGTGTTGCTGTTTTGGCAGTACTCAATCTGGTTCGCTGTAATCGTTGTTACGTCGGTGTTTGCGTATGTTTGGTACAGCGTGATTGCTACCGAATGGCGTACCCAAACCATTCGCGATATGAATAGCGCAGAAAGTCGCTCGAGCACCCGATCGGTAGACAGTTTGCTCAATTTTGAGACGGTAAAGTATTTCAATAACGAAGAATACGAAGCCCAAGCATACGATTTGAATTTAGCCGAATGGGAAAATGCACGTCGCCGTAATCGCCTTACCTTGTTTTCGCTAAACGTGGGGCAGTCGCTGATTATTGCGGGTGGTGTGACGGCGGCTATGGTGCTAGCGGGCTATCATGTGGCGAGCGGCGAGATGACTATTGGGGATTTTGTGCTCATTAACGCTTTGATGATGCAAATCTTTATGCCGCTAAATTTTTTGGGTTTTGTGTACCGAGAAATGAAAGGCTCACTGGCCAATATTGATGCGATGTTCGCCTTACTTGAGGTAGAGCCGAGCGTAAAGGATCAGTTAAATGCGCCGCAACTCGAGGTTGCGGCGGGCCGCATAGAATTCAAAGACGTGGGTTTTTACTACTCAGCCGAACGACCCATACTCAAGAGCGTGAGTTTTTGTGTTGAGCCTAAGCAAAAAGTCGCGATTGTGGGTAGTAGTGGCAGCGGCAAATCCACGATTATGAAGCTGCTATTTCGTTTCTATGATGTGACGTCGGGCTGCGTGCTGATTGATCAGCAAGACATTCGTGAGGTGACTCAGGCCAGCTTGCGGCGCGCTATTAGTGTGGTGCCGCAAGACACCGTACTTTTTAATGCCAGTATTTGGGAGAACATTCGCTACGGTGATGTAACGGCTAGCGACGCAGAGGTTGAGCAAGCAATTGAAATGGCCTTTTTAGATGAGTTTATCGCACAGTTGCCGCAGGGGCATGCTACGCCAGTGGGCGAGCGCGGTCTAAAATTGTCTGGTGGCGAGAAGCAGCGCGTGGCCATTGCGCGAGCGTTGTTAAAGAAGCCAAAAATATTGGTGTTTGACGAGGCCACGTCCTCGCTGGACAGCGATGCAGAGCAGCGTATTTTAACCGCAATGGAACGGGTGCGAGGCGAGTACACGAGTGTGGTGATCGCGCATCGTCTCTCAACGGTTGTGGATGCCGATACCATTTTAGTGTTGCGCGATGGCATGATTGTGGAGCAAGGCACGCACGCCGAGCTGCTTAATTTAAAGCAGGAATACGCGCATTTATGGTCGCTGCAAAATGGGGCATCGAAACGTAAATGAGATTTACACGCTTTACGCTAGCCCCTACTATTGTTGGTTCAAACTTATTCTAATTTTTGCGGCTATCGCGCCCTACGCTGACGATTAGAGCACATTAAATTTCCGGCCCACTATGCTAGATCGAGTTTTATATCAAATTGCTAAGCCTGCTTTGTTTGCGATGGATGCAGAACGTGCGCACGACGTCACGTTGGCTAATTTAGCAACGCTGGCCAATTCGTCTTGGGCCTGTAAAGCAATTGCAACGCTCTACGCGAATAAAGTCCCGAGCTTACCAACTCGGTGTATGGGGCTCGATTTCAAACACCCCATCGGCTTGGCTGCTGGCTTAGACAAAGATGCTAAAGCGTTCAATAGTTTTGCAGCGCTAGGCTTTAGCGGCGTAGAGATGGGTACAGTTACACCAAAGCCGCAAGCGGGTAATGACAAGCCGCGGTTGTTTCGATTGGTTGAGGATCAAGCGCTGATCAATCGTATGGGGTTTAATAGTGCCGGGCTAGATGTATTTTTAGACAATCTTGCACGCGCAGATGCAAGCACTAAGCTGCATACGGTGGCCGGCATTAACATCGGTAAAAATGCCACAACATCGATCGCCGATGCGCACTACGACTATGTCAGTGCATTGCAAAAAACTTACTCCAAAGCGGCCTACCTAACGGTCAACATTTCCTCGCCCAACACTAAGTCATTGCGCGAATTGCAGAACGCCAATTATTTGGATGACTTTTTGTTGCACATCAAACAGGCGCATGAAAAATGCGCCAAGGTGCATAAGCGCAGAGTCCCCATTGCGTTAAAAGTGGCCCCCGACTTGAATTCCGATGAAATTGAAACGATTGCAGAACTGGTGCTTTCGCATCGGTTTGATGCCGTGATCGCAACGAATACCACGGTTGCGCGACCGGCGAGTTTGCAGTCTCGCTTCGCCGAGCAGGCCGGGGGCTTGTCGGGTGCTCCACTTAATGACGCATCTACAGAAGTGATTGCGCAGTTCTATCGACACCTAAAAGGTGATGTAAGTATCATTGGTGTAGGCGGCATCGCCACCGCCGAAGACGCTTGGAATAAGTTGGTGGCGGGCGCCGATTATTTACAGGTTTACTCGATGTTTATTTATCTTGGGCCAATGATGATTCGGGACATCGTGGTTGGGTTGGCGGATAAAGTGCGGAGCCTTAACTGCCAAAGCTTGGCGCAAGCACTCGAAAAGGCGCGCGCTTAAGAATTAATTGCAAGTAGGTGGTGCAGTCGTTAGACTGCGCGCATGCCAACTGGACAGTCGCTGCTTGCTTAGCCTTGTGCTGGGCGAGGAGAGGAAAGTCCGGGCTCCATAGGGCAGAGTGCCAGATAACATCTGGGCGGCGAAAGCCGACGGCCAGTGCAACAGAAAATAAACCGCTTATTCGGGTAACCGCGCAAGTAAGGGTGAAATGGTGCGGTAAGAGCGCACCGCGCGGCTGGTAACAGGCGTGGCATGGTAAACCCCACTCGGAGCAAAACCAAATAGGTGCTCTACAGGCGCGGCCCGCGCTGAGCACGGGTAGGTTGCTTGAGGTTTGTAGCGATGCAATCCCTAGATGAATGACTGTCCACGACAGAACCCGGCTTATAGGTTGGCTATTTTTTTCGCTTTGGTCGTTTAACGCCCAGATGCTTACTGTTGCAACAAGGCGCAGCCTGCATGTTTAGGCCTAGCCTTCTTTTCTAATCCGTTTTGTGCAGACAGCACGTCTAATCTGTTTTGTGCAGACAGCACGTCTAATCTGTTTTGTGCAGACAGCACGCTTTGTCGCTGAGCGTAAAGGGTGCTTTGTCGCAGTTTGCGCTTAAAGCGCTCAGATTGCTTTTCCTTTCAACCCGCAGGTTCTCTCTGCGAGCCAATTAGTTTCAATGAAATTAGTTTTTTGCGTTGGTAAGTTAAAGTAACACTTTAACTTTACGCGTCAAGGTGGCGCAAAAAGTGCGCTAAGCTACTGAAAAAAAACAACTTTCTTTTTTGTGAAAGGCTTGACACTCCCCTTGTGCTGGTGGATAGTGGCGAAATGTGGTGAATTGTGGGAATTTGTGTGCATTTGTGCCAAAACTCTGCAATTTTATCGTCAATTCGCCGTAACAGTGTCGATAACCGTGATTAAAGGAACCAGTCAGCTCAATATGGATGCCAAAGGTAGGGTCGCAATCCCTACCAAGCATCGCGACGGCCTCATGAAAGAGTGCGGCGGGCGTCTCGTGGTCACTGTGTCGACCATTGATCGATGTTTGTGGCTATACACGCTGCCCAGATGGGAAGAAGTTGAAAGCAAGATAACGAGCCTACCAACACAGAACAGTCACGCGCGCCGGGTAAAGCAAATGCTCATAGGTGCTGCAGATGACTGCGAAATGGATGGTAGTGGTCGCATACTGCTGCCGGCGAGTTTGCGTGAGTTTGCGCAGCTCGATAAGCGCTTAGCCCTGGTTGGTCAAGGCGATAAGTTTGAAATTTGGGATGCCGACAAATGGGCTGCCCATCAAGCTTCATTTTTGTCTTTTGACAAAGATGATACGGACATTCCGCCAGAACTCGCTTCGCTGTCGTATTAGTATTATGACCACGCAAGCCCCACACATTCCTGTCCTGATACGAGAGGCGGTTACTGCGTTGAATCTGCGGTTGGCCGGTGTTTACGTCGATGCGACCTTTGGGCGCGGCGGTCACGCGACACAGATTTTGGCGCAATTGGGCGACAGCGCTACTTTGTATGCGCTCGATCGTGACCCCTCTGCGATTGCTGAGGCCCGCCACCGTTTTGCCAACGATGCCCGCGTAAAGATCGTGCATACAGCGTTTGATCAAATTCGTCGCGTGGTGGGAGTGGATGCGTCAGTGCATGGCATTCTCATGGATTTAGGGGTTTCGTCGCCGCAACTTGATGAAGCTGAACGTGGCTTTAGCTTTATGCGTGACGGCGCCTTAGATATGCGCATGGACAGTTCGGTGGGCGAAACGGCTGCTGAGTGGCTAATGCGGGTTGACGAAGCCGACTTAGTGAAGGTGTTGTTTGAGTTGGGTGAAGAGAAATTCGCTCGGCGCATCGCACGCGCGATCGTGGAGCACCGCACACAAGCACCGCTTGACAGTACTTTGCAATTGGCCGCTATCATTGCTGCGGCCACCCCCAAAAAGGACAAACACAAGCATCCCGCTACGCGCACCTTTCAGGCCATTCGCTTGCACATTAATCAAGAGTTAATTCAATTGAATCAGGCTCTACCCGAAGCGGTGCGCTTGCTGGCTCCTGGTGGACGCCTTGTGGTGATCAGCTTTCATTCGCTGGAAGACCGGATTGTAAAGCGCTTTATGCGCAACTACGCACAGCCCAATCTGCCGCCAAGACATGTGCCGACTAATTATTTGGATTACTCAGCGCCGTTGCAACTTATCGACAAAGCGATGAAGCCGAGTGCTGAGGAGGTGGCGCGTAATCCACGAGCGCGCAGTTCTGTGCTGCGCGTGGCTGAGCGAACGGACATGCCAGATAGCAAACTCAGTGAGTGGGAGGTCCGTAATGCGCATTAATCCCACTTATGCACTCGCTGGACTGCTGTTTTTTACCGCCATGATGGTGGTTAGTGTGCGTCATCAGCACCGCCTAGCCTATGTCGATATGCAGGCTCAAAAAGGCCTGCACGATCAGTTGGTTGATGAGTGGGGGCAGTTGTTGACCGAGGTGAATACGTATTCGTTTCCGCATCGCATTGAAAAGGATGCGCGAGCGCAACTGGCCATGAAAAAGCCCTCGTCAGACGAGATTGTGTATTTGGATCTTGATCATCCGAACCAATCGAGCGTACTGCCTTTGGCGGTTCGGGAGGCGCCGTAATGGTTAAATTGCGAGATACCAAAGGGCTCGCGCAGGGGCAAGGGTTGGGCGCGCGTAACGGTCGTGGCAAAGCGACGAAAGACGTGGTGATCCCAGTGTCCACATGGCGTTACCAAGCCATCGGATTTTTGTTTTTCTGCGGTTTTACTGCGCTTATTGCTCGCGCCGTGTATTTGCAAGTCATTGATGCCGAATATTTGCAGGAGCAGGGTAATGCACGCTATCTACGCGTGCAAAAAGAGCTGCCCACTCGCGGCATGGTGGTCGATCGTAATGGTCAACCCCTTGCCATTAGCACACCGGTCGACTCCATATGGATGCATCCAGCGGCGTTTTTGGCGAATCAAAAAACGGCAGATCTAGGGGCCCTTGCGCGATTACTTGATATTCCCAAGCAAACCTTGCTTGAGCGCGCTAACGCCCGAGCCGATAAGCAGTTTGTGTATTTAAAGCGCCATCTACCGCCCGCTGAGGCTGAGCAGATAGCCGCGCTTAATATTAAAGGCATTAATACGGTACGCGAGTACAAACGTTTTTATCCAGCTGGACCCGTGGTTGGGCATTTGCTGGGCTTTACAAATATCGATAACGTAGGCCAAGAGGGGGTTGAATTGGCTTTTGACGCGATATTGCGCGGCAAAGAAGGGCGTACTTCGGTGTTACGCAACAATGCCGGTCAGATTGTGGAGTATGTAGAACAGCTCGAACAGGTCCAGCATGGTGAACCTGTGGCCCTGAGCATAGATGCACGAATTCAGTATTTAGCCTATCGGCAATTACAGTCGGCGGCGCAGCAGCATGGCGCTACCAACGCGTCTATTGTGGTGTTAGACGCCAAGACGGGCGAAGTGCTCGCCATGGTGAGTGCGCCTGACTTTAATCCAAATGATCGCAGCGAACTTACGGGTGCGCGTTTTCGCAATCGCGCGATTGCCGATGCCTTCGAGCCCGGTTCGACCATGAAGCCCTTTAGTGTGGGAATGGCTATTGATGCAGGTGTCGTTGAGTCCACTACGCTGATCGACGCTGAGCAGGGCAAATATGCTGTTGGCGGTCATACTATTAATGACACCAAATCGCTTGGCGAGATTACCGTTGCACAAGTATTAAGTAAGTCGAGCAACATTGGCGCGGCCAAAATCACCATGCTCATGCAACCCAGAAGCCTCTATAACACATACCGAGAGCTGGGCTTTGGTGCTAAAAACGATTTGCCTGTACCCGGCGAACAGGAAGGTATTCTTGCCAATCGCAAGCAGTGGCGACCCATTGAGCATGCGACTTTGTCTTATGGCTATGGCCTTTCGGCGAACACCTTGCAACTGGCTCGTGCCTACACAAGTTTAACCAACGAGGGCAGGTTGTTGCCGGTCAGCCTTACCCCGCTGGTGCAGCCACCTAAAGGTCGGCAAGTGTTCAAACCCAGCACCGTCGCGAGCATTAATCGAATGCTCGAAAACGCTGTTTCGGACGAAGGTACGGCGCCCAAAGCGCGCGTCGACTACTACCGCGTGGCAGGCAAAACAGGGACAGCGCATCGGGTGGTTAATGGTCAGTACCAAGACGATAGCTATATGAGCCTATTTGCCGGTTTTGCGCCCGTGAGCGACCCAGATCTTATTATCGTAGTCGCTATTAACGATCCGAAAGGGATCGACTACTACGGCGGCCTAGTGGCCGCGCCTGTGTTTTCCGCCGTTATGAGTGGGGCTTTACGCATGCGTGGTGAGGTACCAGACGCGATTGAGCGAGCGGCGCCCATACCTGAGTTAATGATTTCTCGTCCTGAGGTGGTTCTACAAACTGCCGACAAATTGGGGGGCGTACGATGAGTTATTCGAAGTCTTTGCAGAGCCTATTAGAGCTGGTCGGTGTAAGCACCACGGCTGACATCGAGGTGGCCGACTTGTGCTTGGATAGCCGCACAGTAACGCCCGGAAGTTTATTCTTGGCTTACCCCGGTGTAGCCAATGACGGTCGAGACTTTATTCGCGCGGCCATTGAGAATGGTGCTGTCGCGATTGTGTATGAATCGTTGGGCTACGAAGATTTAACCGGTCTAGCAATCCCTGCCTTTGGCGTGGTGGGCTTGCAACGCAAAGTCGGTATCTTGGCCAGTGCTTTTTTTGATCATCCAAGTGATGCGTTGCAAGTATTTGGTGTGACGGGCACAAATGGCAAAACCACATGCGCGTATTTGTTGGCGCAAGCATTTGAGCGTCTTGGAATGCGGAGTGCCTTCATAGGCACCATTGGGATCGGCCCTGTAAGCGCCATCGAATCGGCTACGCACACCACCCCTGATCCTATCTCGCTGCAGCGCTGCTTGGCGCAAATGGTGGCGCAAGGCATCACGCAAGTTTGCATGGAGGTTTCGTCGCACGCTTTGCATCAATCTCGCGTGGCGGGGTTAGAATTTTATTGCGTGTTGTTTACCAATTTAACGCAAGACCATCTCGATTATCACTCGAGTATGGAGGATTACGGTGCGGCTAAAGCAAAATTGTTTACGGACTACGCGAGTGCATTGGCCGTTGTTAATGCGGATGATGCTTTTGGTCAAAGCTTGCTTGAGCGCAGCGTTGCTGAGTTTGTCGTCAGTTATGGCGAACGTGCAGGTGATGTGACCCTCGAAGATCTGACCTTGACAACGCGGGGTATTGAGTTCTCCGTTGTGGGTGATGGGGTAGATTTTGCCGTGGTCAGTCCTTTAGTAGGCCAAGTCAACGTGCCTAATCTACTCTTGGTTTGCGCAACCTTGTTAGCTTTGAGTACGCCCATCGAGGAAATACAGGCTGTTCTGTCGCAGTTACGCGCTGCTCCGGGTCGTATGGAACTCTTTACCGGCCCTGGCTTGCCGCATCTAGTGGTTGATTATGCACACACTCCCGATGCGCTGACTAAAGCCCTCGCGTCTGTGAGTCGGCATTGTGAAGGTGACCTTTGGTGCGTATTTGGCTGCGGTGGCGACCGTGATCAAGCCAAGCGGCCATTAATGGGTCAGGCGGCTGAAGCGGCTGCGGACCATATTATTATCACCAACGACAATCCGCGTTCGGAAGCGCCGCAAGCGATTGCTGACGATATTCTAGCCGGGCTGACCAACGCGGATGCGGTAACAGTGGAACTCGATCGTGCGGCGGCCATCGAGCACGCAGTGCTGCAAGCCAAGCCAAATGATTGGATATTAATTGCTGGCAAAGGCCATGAGACAACGCAAACGATCGGTAAGCAATTATTAGACTTTTCCGACCGGCAATTTGCCGCAGACTTAATTGCGCGTTTAGTTGCGGAGCGCGCTCCGCAGGTGAACTCATGATCCGTCTTGCGCAAGCCTGTGTGGCCGTTGGTGGACTGTTGTACTCAGAGCAGGGCGAGCTTCTTGACCCGCATGCGCTCGTGCGCAGTGGTGATTACGGCATTAACCCAAGCTTCGCTAACGTGGGCATTGATACGCGTAAAGCCTTGACTGAGGGTTTGTTTGTGGCGCTCAAGGGCCCTATTCATGATGGTCATGACTTTATAGATCGCGCGCTTGAACAAGGCGCTCAGGCCATTATGGTGCAGCACCGTAGCGCTGCTCAATGTCCGCAGATTGTGGTAGACAACACCTATAGCGCGCTCACTGTCTTGGCGTACTGGTGGCGCCGCGAGCATCACCCCACGCTCGTCGCATTGACTGGCTCAGTTGGAAAGACCTCGGTTAAGTCGATGCTCGCTGCAATCTTAGAGCAGCAAGCGCCCACCCTTGCCACACTGGGGAATCTCAATAATGAAATTGGCGTGCCCCTCACATTACTCCGATTGCGGGCGGAGCATCGCTTTGCGGTTATTGAAATGGGTATGAATCGGGCCGGCGAGATTGACCGACTCACGCGTTTGGCAGCACCTTCGGTGGCACTTGTGAATAATGCCGCCGAAGCACATTTAGAAGTATTGGGTACCGTTGCAGCGGTGGCCGCAGCTAAAGGCGAGATCTATGCGGGCTTGGATGCACACGGCACCGCGATCGTTAATGCTGACGACACCTTCTCGAGTTACTGGAAAGGCCTTGTCGGCGCGCGCCCGATCATTTCGTTTGGCATGAACCGCCCTGCCGATGTAACGGCTACGTATACACAGAACGCCAACTCCCAACGCGTACAAATACGCTTGCCATCAGAGACGGTTGAATTTGATTTGCATGGGCGTGGACGACATAACGTGATGAATGCATTGGCCGCTGCCACGACTGCGTTTGCTGCAGGGGCTAGTGCGCACGCTATCGCTAGCGGCTTGGCAACGGTGATGCCCGTCGAGGGCCGCCTCACAGCGCATCAATTTGGTGCTAAAACGGTGTTTGATGATACCTACAACGCTAATCCAGCCTCGATTAAGGCCGCGTTAGGTGTGCTCGCAGAATTCACCCCTGCGTTGGCTATTTTGGGGGATATGGCCGAGTTGGGAAGCGCCACCGAAGCGTTGCATCGTGCAGTGGGCGAGAGCGCTGCGCAATACAAGATCGCCACATTATGGTGCTGCGGTCAGTTTGCACAGCACTATCTTGATGGTTACTTCGCCGCAGGTGGCCTGCAGGGGCAAGCGTTTAGTGCTCAAGCCGAATTGTTAGCGTATCTCAACACCCAAACCGATTTGCTTGAGCAGACCGCGGCCGTTTTAGTAAAAGGCTCGCGTTCCGCTCAAATGGAACGGGTGGCGGCCGCCGTGATGCACTACTTTCGCTCGACCAAGCACCACTTAAATCAATCTCAGGAGACGTCGCATGTTAGTTGAACTGTTTGCATGGCTGGCTCAAACCCATAGCGGCTTTAATGTTTTTCAATACATCACGCTTAGGGCGATCTGTGCGGTGCTCACGGCGCTCACCATTTCGTTGGTGTTTGGACCCGTTATGATTCGCCGGCTGAGCATTCATCAGATCGGTCAAACCGTTCGCCAAGACGGGCCGCCTACGCATTTTGATAAAGTTGGCACACCTACGATGGGCGGGTTGCTTATCTTAGTGTCGGTCATTTTTTCCACACTCTTGTGGGCAGACCTCGACAATCGCTTTGTGCAAATTACGCTATTCACCTGCTTCTTTTTCGGCGTAATTGGTTGGTGGGACGACTATCAAAAACTCATCCACAAAGATCCCCGAGGTATGGGTTCGCGTAATAAGTTTCTATCGCAGAGTCTTATTGCGCTGGTCGCCGCGCTCTTTTTATATCAAACAGCCACAACGCCTGTTGAGACGTCTCTAATCATTCCGTTCTTTAAAGACATCGCAATTCCGCTTGGCATTCTGTTTATTCCTTTGGTCTATTTTGTGATCGTGGGCACGAGCAATGCCGTTAATTTGACGGATGGCTTAGACGGGCTTGCAATTGTTCCAACCGCCATGGTCGCCGCTGGACTTGGGATTTTTTGCTATATGTCCGGTCATGCGGTGTTTTCTGAGTACTTGGCAATTCCAAAGATTCAAGGGGCGGGTGAAATAGCCGTGTTTTGCTCTGCGATGGTCGGCGCAGGTTTAGGCTTTTTATGGTTTAACACTTATCCAGCGCAAGTATTTATGGGCGACATAGGTTCGTTGTCGCTAGGCGCTTCGCTAGGCGTTATCGCGGTGATCGCGCGGCAAGAGTTAGTGCTGTTTATCATGGGCGGCATCTTTGTCTTAGAGACCGTGTCGGTCATATTGCAAGTCGCGTCTTATAAGTTGTTCGGCAAGCGCATTTTCAGAATGGCTCCGATTCATCATCACTTTGAGCTGAAAGGTTGGCCAGAGCCTCGCGTTATCGTACGGTTTTGGATTATTAGTCTCATTCTAGTACTAATTGGCTTAGCCACTTTAAAGGTACGTTAAAGCCATGCATAAAACCGCCACCCAGCACATCAAGCTCATCGATCGATTTGATCGAGCTGTAGTTGTGGGCCTGGGTGTTACTGGCTACAGCGTGGTGCGTTATTTGCGTGCTAAGCAAATACGCGTAGCGGTTGTTGATTCGCGCAGTGCCCCCCCCATGGCCGCGCGTTTGCTTGCCGAAATGCCCGATGTGCCAGTGAGTTTTGGCGCGTTCAACACGGCCACAGCCAAAAGCATAATGGATGACGCAGAGCTGTTTGTGGTGAGCCCTGGTGTGGCATTAAGTACTACGGAATTGCTTGACGCTAAACGCCGTGGGGCGACATTGGTTGGCGATATTGAATTATTTATTCAAGACAATTCGGCCGACCTAGTGGCAATTACTGGTTCTAACGGGAAAAGTACAGTGACCAGTTTGGTGGGCGCCATGGCACACGCAGCGGGCCGGAATACGTTGGTAGCCGGTAATATCGGCCTACCGGCGCTAGATGCGTTGACGGACGGATTGGTTTTCGATCTAGCCGTGCTTGAACTCTCCAGTTTTCAGCTTGAAACAACCCACAGCGTGGGCGCACGTGCCGCCACAATTCTTAATATCAGCGCTGATCATATGGATCGGTATGAGTCGTTTGGCGATTACGTGCTGGCCAAGGCGCGCGTTCTAAAAGGCGCCAAAGTGGCTGTATTGCCAAGCCACGATAGTGGCGTTTCGCAGATCACAACCAATAGCAAGCTGCTGCGCTTTGCCGTGCAAGAACCGCAGTCGAACAACGAGTTCGGTGTACGTCGTTTGCAAGGACGTCGATGGCTTGTAAAAGGTGACCAAAAGCTCATGCCTTTAAGAGACGTACCGCTTGTGGGTACGCACAACGTAAGCAATGTGTTGGCCGCATTCGCGCTCTTACATGACTTCAAATTGGAGCTCGCACCGATGGTGCAAGCGGTTCGCGAATTCAAAGGCCTCGCACATCGGATGCAAACGGTGGCTACCGTGCATGGCGTAGTGTGGGTGAACGATTCGAAAGCGACCAACATCGGCGCAGCGTGGTCTGCCTTAAACAGCCTCGAGCAACCCATAGTCTGGATCGCTGGAGGCGAGGGCAAGGGGGCTGATTTTAATGAATTCGCCGCGCTGAATGTAGAACAGATTAAACATCTGATTACGCTTGGTCGAGACGGAGATCAAATCGGACAAGTGTTTGCGGATCGGGTGCCTGTTACGTCGGTGGAAACTTTAAGTGCGGCCGTAAGCACCGCTTCGCGTATTGCCAGTGATGGCGATCTAGTGCTGTTAAGCCCGGCCTGTGCAAGCTTTGATATGTTCGAGAATTACGCAGCCCGTGGTGACGAGTTCGTGCGCTGTGTGTCCGAGTTGGCTAGGAGCGCTACGTCATGAAAGCATCGACTCTACAGGCAACTAGAACGCATAGCGACGCGCGTGCGCATCAGCTAGACCCCATTCTGTTAGGTACGGTTTCGGCGCTTTTGATGTTTGGCTTGCTCATGGTGTATTCAGCATCGATTGCGATCGGGGACACCCATTCAGTCAATACAGATTTATTTTGGCGGCAAGTGGTGCATGTGGTTGCTGGTTTGTGTGTCGCCTTTATCGTGATGCACATACCTGTGCGGTTTTGGAGCCGCATGAGTATGCCCATATTGCTCATCGCTTTGCTGGGCTTGGCCGCGGTTTTGCTCTTAGGGGTTGAGTTGAACGGCAGTCGCCGTTGGCTCTACATTGCGGGCTTCTCGCTGCAACCTGCGGAGTATGCCAAGTTAGCCATCATTATCTATGTCGCCAGCTATTTAACCCGTCGCCAAGGCGAGCTACAGCAGTTTAGCAAGGGCATTCTCAATATAGGCTTGGTGCTCGCGATCTTCGCAGGCCTGTTGCTAACTCAGCCTGATTTTGGCAGCTTCTTCGTGATTACGGTCACGGTCGGCTTGATGATGTTTTTGGGGGGCATTCGTATTGATCACACTTTGCTGTGTATAGCCCTAGCGGCGATTGCGATGTTTTTGATGATAACCACTTCTGATTATAGGTTGGAGCGTTTAATCAGTTTTCGGGATCCCTGGGCTGATCCATTTGATTCAGGGTTTCAGCTTGTACAAGCGCTTATTGCCATTGGACGTGGTGAAATATTTGGCGTGGGCTTGGGTGCCAGTATTCAAAAACTGTATTACCTGCCGCATGCCAATAACGATTTTATTTTTGCGGTCATTGGTGAGGAGTTGGGGTTGTTGGGCCTAGTGCTGGTGATCGTGTTGTTTGCGTTATTCATGCATCGCGCACTGGTGATCTCTAGAGCAGCCGAGCTGGTCGGAAAGGTCTTTTCTGCGCGTTTAGCCCAAGGCGTTACTTTCTTACTGGTCTTTCAAGCAATCATTAATATGGGCGTTAATTTAGGGGCTCTACCTACTAAAGGCCTAACGCTGCCTTTCATCAGTTATGGCGGCAGTAGCATGTTAACGAGTTGTTTTGCGCTTGGCTTATTGTTTGCTGTAGATCGGCAAACCAAACAACGCAACGTAGCACTGATGACGCCGAGTAAGACGGCCATCCGGAGTCGCTTATGAGCCGCGGCGGATTAATGATTATGGCTGGTGGTACGGGCGGACACGTGTTTCCTGCACTGGCGGTTGCGCAGAATTTGCAGAGCAAAGGTGTGACAGTGCGCTGGATGGGCACGCGTCGTGGCCTTGAAGCACGCGTGGTGCCAGCCGCCGATATCCCGATTGATTGGATTACCATCGAAGGCTTGCGCAGTAAACACAAGCTGGGTTTGCTCTTGGCGCCCTTCAAGCTTGTGCGGGCTATGTGGCAAGCGGCGCGTATCATGCTGCGCCACCGTCCCGATGTCGTATTGGGCATGGGCGGGTTTGTGGCCGGACCGGGCGGATTAGTCACGCGCTTGTTGGGCGTGCCACTGATTATTCATGAACAGAACGCAATTGCAGGGCTTACCAACCGCTATTTAGCGCGGATTGCGACCAAAGTATTAACGGGCTTTCCCAATGTGCGTGATCTGCCGACGAGTAGTGTATGGGTAGGGAACCCAGTGCGCGCGAGCATTATGGCGAGTGCGCGGTCTACCCAGGGCGCTGAGGATCGATTAGCGCAATTGCGCATTTTGGTCGTGGGTGGAAGCCAGGGCGCCGAGTCGTTTAATCGTTATTTGCCGAACTGCTTTGGACAATTGCTTGAGCAGGTCCTTGCGCCGCGCTCTTTGGCCTTGTGCCTATGGCATCAAACCGGTCGCGGGCGTGCCGAGGCGGTGCAAACAAATTACTCAGCCGAGTCTCGCTTGGCCGCGAGCGATGTAAAGGTGAGTGAATTTATTGAGGATATGGCGCAGGCGTTAGCTTGGGCGGATCTTGTTGTGTGTCGCGCTGGGGCGATGACGATTGCGGAACTTTGCGCCGCTGCCAAGCCGAGTATTGTGGTGCCCTATCCATTTTCGGCCGGCGACCACCAAGACCACAATGCACAATTTTTGGTGGACGCGGGTGCGGCCGTGCAGGTGCCTGACAGTGCGCTTAAAAATGGACAAATGTTTAGCGTGTTCGCCAATCTGCTGGCAGCCCCCTCCGAATTGGCCCAAATGGGCAGTAACGCGCAACGCCTACATAAACCTAATGCGTTAGCCGATGTGGTGGCCGTGTGCGAGGAATATATTTATGCGTAATAGAGTAAAGAACATTCATTTTGTTGGCGTTGGCGGAAGCGGCATGTCAGGCATTGCTGAGGTGCTCGTCAACTCCAACTATCGCGTCAGCGGCTCCGATATTGCTGTAACTCCCGTCACGCGTCGACTCGAAGCGGCGGGCATTAAAGTGAGTATCGGTCACGACGTCGCGCATATTGCCAATGCCGATGTGGTGGTGGTTTCATCGGCTATTGACCGTGCCAATCCCGAAGTGGCTGGTGCATTGCTGGCGCGGATTCCCGTAATACCAAGAGCCGAAATGCTAGGCGAGCTTATGCGTTTTCAGCAGGGTATCGCGGTAGCCGGCACGCATGGAAAAACCACGACTACGAGTCTTGTGTCAGCCATTCTGATCAGTGCGGGGCTTGACCCTACCTTTGTGGTGGGTGGACTTATTAACAGCGCGGGCGCGAATGCGAAGTTGGGCCAAGGCGAGTACTTGGTCGCCGAAGCCGATGAAAGCGACGCATCGTTTTTAAATCTCAAGCCTGAGATGGCGGTCGTTACCAATATAGACGAAGATCATATGGTGACGTATGCCGGCGATTTGGCAACTTTGAAGCGCACCTTTGTCGCCTTTCTGCAAAACTTGCCATTCTATGGTCTAGCTGTCTTGTGTATCGATGACGCTAATGTGCGCTCGATCTTAAAGGATGTGCACAAACCGGTGCTGACGTATGGCTTAACCGAAGACGCTGAAATCTACGGATATGACTTGCGCCAGACTCATACTCGTATGCAATTTAAAGTGCGACGTCGCAATAATCCAAGTGACTTACAGGTGGATCTGGCTTTGCCAGGTCGCCATAACGTGCAAAATGCCTTAGCCGCCATCGCCATTGCTACGCATCTCGATGTGGCTGATGCCGCGATTATTGCGGGTTTAGCCGAATTTGCTGGCATCGGGCGACGCTTCCAGATCTTGGGCGATGTGGATTTTGCCGGCAAGCGCGTAACCCTTGTGGATGATTACGCGCATCATCCTGTGGAAATTGCGGTAACCCTTGAAGCAGCTCGAGGAAGTTGGCCAACGCGGCGCATCGTAGCGGTGTTTCAACCGCATCGATACAGTCGCACGTCTGACTTGTTTGAAGACTTTATACAGGTTCTAGCAGAGCAACATGCATTGGTGTTGAGCGAAGTGTATCCCGCGGGTGAAGCCCCCATCGCGGGCGCAACTGGCAAGGCTCTATGCCAAGCGATTCGCGTTCGCGGTGCGAGTCAACCCGTTTATTTGGCCGACATTGACGACCTTGCTGACGTACTTGCGCCGTATGTTCTTGCCGACGATGTGGTGTTGTGCATGGGCGCGGGCAGTATCAGTAAAGCGGCGCGCGATGTGTATTCAACTCACCAACTACCCGGCAGTGGAGGTGCGGCATGAGTACTCTCAAGCAATGGCCAGAGTATTCACCGAGTCAGTTCGGTAAGGTTGCTGTGTTAATGGGCGGCGTGTCGGCTGAGCGCGCAGTGTCGCTAAAAAGTGGGCGCGCCGTGCTTGCAGGGTTGCAGGCCGTGGGCATTGACGCGCACGGTTTAGATTTCACGCCTAGCACACTGGCACAACTGGACCGCAGCTTTGATCGCGCGTTTGTGATACTCCATGGTCGTTGGGGCGAAGATGGGGCGGTGCAAGGATTGTTAGATTCATTGCAAATTCCTTATACGGGCAGCGATGTGTTGGGTTGTGCGTTGGCTATGGACAAAGTGCGGAGTAAACAGGTGTGGCAGGCCATTGGCTTGCCTACGGCGGATTTTCGCGTAGTTAAAGATGCCGAGGAACTACCAGAAGTGGCCAAAGAACTTGGCTTGCCGCTTTTTATGAAGCCAGCTCGCGAAGGCTCGAGTGTCGGCGTGGGTAAAGTGAGTAATGCTGCGCAACTTGCGCAAGTATGGGAAAAAACCGCAGCGTTTGGCGACGAAGTTCTGGCCGAACAGTTTATTGCTGGGGACGAGTTGACCGTGGCGATTTTGCACGACCAAGCCTTACCGATTATTCGTATGACCACGACTAACGAGTTCTACGACTATGCCGCGAAATACGAATCGAACGAGACACGTTATGAGTGCCCAGCGGACTTACCGAGCGCATTGACGGCTCAGGTGCAGGGTTTGGCATTGCAAGCATTTAAATCCTTAGCCTGCCACGGCTGGGGGCGGGTTGATCTGATGCTTGATGCACAGGGTAAGCCATTGCTACTTGAAGTGAACACCGTACCCGGCATGACTGATCATAGTCTGGTGCCCATGGCCGCGAAGCAAGTTGGCTTGTCGTTTGAACAGTTGTGCGTGCAAATTTTGGCAAGCACGTTATCCGTGCAAACACCGCAGGAGGCTCCGCGTGGATGATCGGCTGCTAGTCCAACAAGATCAAGCCATGCTCACCTTGCGCAAGCAAAAGGTGTCGCGGTTAATGATGCTGTTGGTAGCGCTATTGTTATCGGCGCTGAGTATAGCTTTGCTGTTGGCAGATCAAATGCTGCGCCCAGATGCCTTTGTGATTGATCAACTTAAACTCAAAGGTCGTTTCGTGCATCTGCAAGCTAAAGCGGTTGAAGAAACGGTGTTGCGGCATAAAACCGGCAACTTTTTTTCTGTGAACCTGAATGAAATTCAATATCAGGTTGAGCAGATGCGTTGGGTTGATTCAGCCGAGGTTCGCCGAGAGTGGCCTAACACTCTGACTGTAACGGTCGTTGCACATAAACCAGTTATGCGTATGAACGACAATGCGTGGGTCAATATTCGTGGGCAAGTAGTGGATTTACCAGAGTATGTAAGTCAAACGCCGGTTATTAAGCTCAACGGTGAGGCACAACACGCTAAAAGTATGATGATTCGCGCTTTGCAATGGTCGAAGCGATTCTCGGATTATGGTTTGCTCTTACGCGAAGTGACCTTAAGCAAGAGCGGAGCGTGGACTTTGCGCTTGCGGTACAAGGATGAGCCCGATGTTGCAGCCGCACAGAAGCTGAGTGCTGGCGCAGATGAATTTAACTTACTTCTGGGCTATGACTCCTTAGACGAACGGCTCGCGCGGTTTGAGCAGCTCTTCGATCGACGCTTCAGATTTAGCCAAGAGCGCTTGTTGCGAGCTGATGCGCGCTATCCAGATGGAATAGCCGTTAAAACAAAATCACTTCTAGGGAATTTAAATAGTGCCAGCTCTTCGCTGGTGCAGATGCATTGGATTGAGTCGGCCGAGAAAAAGTCGGTTCGCTTGTTCGACCTCTTAGCCGCTAATTTATTTGCTCGCGTACGCGGCGCAGCGTCAACCTGATGGGATTAGACCATGAGTAAAAAAGACGAAAATCGATTAATTGTAGGCTTGGATATTGGCACATCCAAGGTGCTCGCCATAGTGGGCGAAGTGAATGAAAATAATGAGGTCGAGATTATTGGGTATGGGCACCACCCCGCGACTGGGATGCGCAAAGGCGTGGTCGCGAATATCGAGGAAACGGTACATGCGATCCAACGTGCCATTGAAGAAGCCGAGCTTATGGCGGGTTGTCATATTTACTCCGTGTATGCAGGCATAGCGGGAGCACACATCAATAGCTTTAACTCGCATGGCGTTGTGGCAGTGCGTGATGGCGAAGTAGATGAGAACGATGTTGAGCGCGTTATTGAATCGGCCAAAGCGGTTGCGATTCCCAATGATCAGTCAATTCTGCATGTGCTGCCGCAAGAATTTATCATCGACGGACAAGAAGGTATTCGCCATCCAATCGGCATGAACGGCATTCGTTTAGAAGCCAACTTGCATATGGTGACGGCTTCGGTCAGTGCTGAAAAAAATATCGAAAAATGTATTCGTCGCTGCGGGCTTGAAGTGGACGACATTATTCTTGAGCAACTCGCCTCTTGCGAATCGGTGCTCACGGCCGACGAAAAGGAGCTGGGCGTGTGCTTAGTGGATATTGGTGGTGGCACTACCGACATTGCGGTGTACGCCGAAGGTGCGGTGCGACACACTGCGGTGATCCCAGTGGCTGGCGACCAAATTACTAACGATATCGCTATTGCGTTGCGCACGCCGACGGCATCGGCCGAGGAATTAAAAAAGCGCTATGGGTGCGCGTTGCGTCAATTAGCGCCATCCGAAGAGAGTATCGAAGTGAAAACCGTTGGCGATCGTCCGCCACGTAAATTGTCAAAACAAACCCTTGCCGAAGTGATTGAACCACGCGTTGAAGAACTCTTTGAACTTATCAAAGCAGATCTGCGCCGTAATGGTTACGAACATTTGATTCGATCGGGCGTGGTGCTGACAGGCGGAAGTTCAAAAATTCAAGGAATGATCGAGTTAGCCGAAGAGATTTTTCATCTTCCGGTGCGTCTCGGTACGCCCAAATACCTTGGCGGCTTAAGTGAGGTCGTCAGGAATCCAATTTACTCCACTGGCGTTGGGCTGGTTCAGTTTGGTCACAAGCAGAGCAGTTTACGCAGCAGTGGTTCACCAGAATCTCGGTTCAGTGCGATTTGGCAACATATCAAGCATTGGTTCCAAGGTAACTTTTAAAACAACGGGAGATATGAACATGTTCGAATTATTAGACACGGTTGACCAGAAAGCGGTCATCAAGGTTGTCGGCGTCGGTGGCGGCGGCGGTAACGCAGTTAACTATATGCAACAGGCGATGATTGAAGGGGTTGAGTTTATCAATGCCAACACTGATGTGCAGGCTTTGCAGTCCTCAGGCTGCGGCACTATTTTGCAGCTTGGCGCTAATTTAACTAAGGGGCTAGGCGCGGGCGCCGACCCTGATATTGGCCGTCAAGCGGCCATTGAAGATCGCGAGCGTATAGCCGAAGCTCTGCGAGGCGCCGATATGGTGTTTATCACTGCCGGCATGGGTGGAGGCACGGGTACTGGCGCAGCGCCAGTCATCGCCGAAATTGCCCGCGATTTGGGTGCTTTGACGGTTGCGGTCGTGACTCGTCCATTTAAATTTGAAGGGGCTCGTCGTGATCGATTAGCTGAACAAGGTTTAAAACTATTGAAGAACTCTGTTGATTCTTTAATCACAATACCGAATGAGAAATTGCTGGAGGTGATGGGTAAAGATGCGTCACTGCAAGATGCGTTTGCAATGGCCAACGATGTGTTGCGCAATGCCGTACAGGGCATTTCCGAGCTTATTACCAGTCCTGGATTGATCAATGTGGATTTTGCCGATGTAAGAACGATTATGTCGGAAATGGGGCAGGCCATGATGGGTTCAGCTTCGGCTTCGGGCGCAACCCGCGCTACCGAAGCGGCGCGCAATGCTCTGAGTAGTCCACTGCTTGAGGATACGTGTATTCGCGGCGCAAAAGGCTTGTTGGTCAATGTGACGGCCGGGCCTGATTTGAGCATCGGTGAGTTTGGTGAAGTGGGCAATCTGATCCGCGACATGGTGTCTGAAGACGCCAATGTAGTGATTGGTACCTCGATTGACCCGAACATGAAGGATATGTTGCGCGTCACCATGGTGGCGACTGGAATACAAGAAGGTAATGCAGATTCTGCCGCACGCCCTTACGCAGTGGTAAAGCCTGTGCAACGAGCCGTAGGTGGCTCTTACGACCCATTGCCAGTGGAAGAACTGCAGCCAGAACCGACCCTTATTAAATCGCGTCGCGCGTCTGAGTTGGAAAATCTACCCTTGTATGAAACCGATGGCCGTAGTCGTTTGGATGTGCCGACATTCTTGCGTCGTCAAGCTGATTAAAAAGTGCTCAATAGATAGGATTGATGAAATTAATGCAGGCTCGATTACGCAGAGGCTCAAGTCGACTTAGCTTGTTAGACACCGAGTCGCATGTCTATGTTCTGGCGTGTGTCTAAGGGACGCTATATTGTCCTTTCGGCGGCGGCCAGAAGTGATACGCGAAGGCTACACAATTACTCCCGTTTGGTGTAGCATTCGCAACTTCGACCAGACAATTTGTCTACTTTCTTGCGGAATTTCACATTTAAGCCGCGCCAGTCGAGATAATTTCGGTTTCTTTTGCTAGCCGTTTAGCAAGCAAACCATTGGCGCTTTTTTGGCGTCGCGTTTTTTGTTATTGTTGCAGCCATTGATGTGCTCTAGCGAGCAATTGTAATAAAGCAGTCAAAATAGACTGCAAAATTGCCCGCAGATTGAAAAATTAGCGTAATAAAAAGAAGAAGTTTTATCAATTTGTTGTGGATGTTACGCCTTTTGACCGAGTCGCGAGTCATTTCGCGAGCGAGTCGGTAAGCAAAATAGAAAGGCATTCATTGCAACCAAATAGGTAGGGACTATCAATCGATGATACATCAGCGAACTCTTAAAAATGTTATCAGGGCCACCGGTGTGGGTTTACACACAGGTGAGAAAGTTTATTTAACACTCAGGCCCGCGCCAATTGACACGGGTATTGTGTTTCGACGCGTGGACTTAGATCCTGTAGTAGAGCTGGCAGCTACGCCAGAACGCGTCGGCGATACACGCTTATCCACCGCCCTGCAAGAAGGGGATGTGACGGTATCAACGGTCGAGCATTTAATGTCGGCGTTGGCGGGATTAGGGATTGATAATATTTACGTTGAACTCACTTGTCCTGAAGTGCCCATTATGGATGGCAGTGCAGCTCCGTTTGTATTTTTAGTGCAGTCGGCTGGCGTGGTTGAGCAAGATGCTCCCAAAAAATTCATTCGGATTATTAAGTCCGTTGAAATCAAAGATGGCGACAAATGGGCTAAGTTTGATCCGTTCGAAGGTTTTAAAGTTTCGTTTTCGATCGATTTTGATCACCCCATTTTTGCCAAATCTCCGCAACAAGCTACGGTCGATTTTTCGACTACCTCTTTTGTTAAAGAAGTGAGCAGAGCGCGTACTTTTGGCTTTATGCATGAAGTTGAAGCACTACGAGAAGCCGGATTAGCACGCGGGGGCAGTCACGATAATGCCATCGTGATGGACTCGTACTCAATCCTCAACGATGACGGATTGCGCTACGAAGATGAGTTTGTAAAGCATAAAATATTAGATGCGATTGGCGATTTGTATCTATTAGGGCATCCACTTATTGGTGCATTCAGCGCACATAAATCGGGACATGCACTAAACAACCGACTTCTACGCGCAATGGTAAATCAAAAAGATTCATGGGAATTAGTGACATTCGCTGACCCAGCTGATGCCCCCATTCCGTTTATGCATTTAGCGCATTCATAGAAAACTCAAATCACGTTGTTCGGCTATTGTAGCCGTTGCGCAGTAAGTGCGCGCTTCGTGGTGGTTGTGTGCGGTGGATTTAGGCGGTCCGCTTGCACTGAAGATTTAAGTTTGATTAGCCGAGTCACGCAATGTCGCGGCTAATCGCTGTAACGATGCAGATAAGTCTGGATCGATAATATGGTTGGAAAGTTGTGCGATGAGCTCAGCCGATTTGTGCTGGTTTTCTTTAGACTGTTGGCTTAGATGAGTGTTTAGCTGAGTGTTCAGTTGAGAGCCCGCGCTTAAATGCGGTGCATGGTGGTTTGTATCGGTGGCCTTGTAAACAGATTCGTTGCCATCAATGTTGCTCAGAGCAACTTTGGCCGTTGCCAAGACGCTAACGCTTAAGCTTGCAATGCTGATGGTTTGTGCGGACGCGGGAGTTTGATACGAAGTTTTTTGTAGGCTGGCGCGCAAGAGCTGGCACAGACTTAAATCTTGCACGACAGCGTGGTTTAGTCGTTCGAGCAACGAAGAGTGTGAGTGACGTAACTGGGTGGCTATGCCAGGGTTAGCACAGCTAATACACAGGTGCAGTGAATGCAGTTCTTGGTGTGCATTACTTAGGCTCACCGAGTTGATTAGAGAGGTTGGTGGTGTTTGGTGTGGTGCCGCCGTTGTATGGTTTAAGTGTTGCACAATGACGGGTGATAGCCGCGTGCTCAGTTCTAAAGTGAGTTGCACTGACGCAACCACGGGTAATTTACTGAGTAAGGATTCTAATGTAGCCATGATGTTTGCCGCATTAGCTCGAAACGCGTGCTAGTAATAAAAAGGGTTGTTTATGTGGTTTTAGTTGACACATTATCGAACTTTAGCATTAATGGTATTTGCGTGCGAGACGGCTCAAAGCACAAAAAAGAGCACAAAAAAAGCACAAAAAATTGAATTAAGAATTTAAGAGATAGAATAGCAGATATTAAAATTTTGGTGCGGTACCCGCCGATCTGAAATTAAGCCGATCACCCAATGATCGAAACTAAATTGACCGACCGAATTAAAGAGGTTGCCCCATTTTGAAAATATTACTGTTACATGATCGAAGCTCCAAACGAGGCGTGCAGACATTTTCTGGCCAAAAATTACTTTGGGCTGGTGTATTTGTTTTGATCTTGCTGCCGATTTTGGCCGGTGGATTGTCTTATTGGACGATTGCTTCGATTGATCGTGCATTAAATCCTTTTGTAGACCCTGAATATCGCATAGTGGTGGAATCTCGGGTGAGTGAACAGGAGGCCGAGATTAAAAAGACCCGCGAATATGTGCGCCGTCATATGGACGTTTTAGGGCGACAAATTGGGGGTTTGCAAGCGCAAGTTTCGCGCATTGCCGCTGTCGAAAAGCGCATTTCTGAGGTGGCGGGTATTGATTTAGCCGATTTTCAGTTTGCTGAAACGCTGCCGATCGGTGGTGTGGCGTTGCAGGATAACCAAGATTCAGAGCAAATCGATATCGAGAACGCCATTACGGTAATCGAGCAAGAGCTCTCGCTACAGGAGTCAGCGATTGCCGCAATGGATTTTATGTTGTCAACGCGCAACCTTGAAAGCCAACAGACCCCTGCAGGGTGGCCGGTGAAAGGCGGATGGGTGTCCTCTAATTTTGGTTCGCGAATGCATCCAATGACGGGTAAGAAGCAGTTTCATCGTGGGGTTGATATCCCAGGCAAAGCAGGTTCGAACGTTTTAGCGGTGGCTGATGGCGTTGTTGCGCGTTCCGAGAAGAACGGCAATTACGGTTGGCTTGTTGAAGTAGATCATGGTGACAGTTACACCACACTCTACAGCCATAATCGCAAGAATTTGGTCGAAGTAGGCGAGACCGTTAAAAAGGGTCAAGCGATCGCCGAGGTAGGGTCAACAGGACGCTCGACTGGCCCACACGTGCATTTTGAAGTGATGAAGGACAACCAGCATATTAACCCAGTGCGATTCTTGTACGCAGAGAATTAATGCAATAATGGGGATGCCCATTATTCTTATGCAGAGGGTCTTCGCGAGTGTGCGTGATCCACTCGTCAGTGGTAACCGACTTCGCTAAAACTTACTTTGCGGTGATGACCGCTCTGGAACAAAGTTTCAGACTTAAGCTTCGAATAAAAAGCTCCGTATTAAGTTAAGCAAAACCAAGCTCTCGGGCTTGGTTTTGGTTTTTTAAACCCTATAATCTAGCCAAGTATAAAAGGCCGTTTTACTGGCGAACATTTACTTTGGCATTCGCCACTACAGAAAAAAATAACGCTTAAGCGTTAGTCGAATTCGCGTAGTTGCCCGCCGTTTGCTTATTTCAGTACGCCCCAACCGCAAAATCAATCAGGACAGTTCTGTGCTTAAAAAAATATTTGGTAGTCGTAACGATCGGCTCATTAAAGCCCTTAGCAAACAAGTTAAGGTCATCAACGATTTAGAGCCGCAGTTTCAAGCGCTCTCGGACCATGATCTTAAAGGCAAAACCCAAGAATTTAAGGCTCGGCTGGCTCAGGGCGAAACGCTTGACGCCTTATTACCAGAAGCGTTTGCCGCGGTGCGAGAGGCGTCTGTGCGGGTGTTAGGGATGCGGCACTTTGATGTGCAGTTGATTGGAGCAATGGTGCTGCATCAGGGCAAAATTTCCGAAATGCGCACAGGTGAAGGTAAAACCTTAATGAGTACGCTGGCGGCCTATCTCAATGGATTGGCGAGCACCGTACATGTAGTAACAGTGAACGACTACCTAGCTGCTCGTGATGCTAAATGGATGGGCGAGCTGTATACCTTTATGGGTTTAACTGTAGGCGTTATTGCCTCTGGACAGGATCACGCCACAAAACAAGCCGCGTATCGTTGTGACATTGTTTATGGAACGAACAATGAGTTTGGTTTTGACTACCTGCGCGACAACATGGCTTTCACTAATGATCAGAAGGCGCAAAGCGATTTAAGTTTTGCCGTCGTGGATGAAGTGGATTCCATTTTGATCGACGAGGCGCGGACACCGCTCATCATATCGGGGCCAGCCGATACGGCCGCTGATGTGTACAGCAAGATGGACGCCATTGTTCCAAAGCTGGTCAAGCAGCTTGAGGAAGACGGTGAGGGCGATTACACCGTCGACGAAAAATCGAAGCAGGCGTACCTAACCGAACAGGGTCATGAAAAGGCTGAACGTTTAATGGTTGAGATGGGTATTTTGTCAGCCGACGCTAGTCTATACGATGTGGGCAGCATTGGTCTGTTGCACCATCTTTATGCGGCTATTCGAGCACACACTCTATTTCAGAAAGACGTTGAATACGTAGTACAAGACAATCAAATTGTAATTGTTGACGAGTTTACCGGACGCATGATGCCAGGCCGTCGATGGTCTGACGGCCTACATCAAGCCATTGAAGCGAAGGAGAAGGTGGCGATTCAACGCGAAAACCAAACCTTGGCCTCGATTACTTTTCAGAACTACTTCCGCCTCTACAACAAACTAGCCGGCATGACTGGCACGGCGGATACCGAAGCGGTTGAGTTTCACGAAATTTATAATCTTGAAGTGGTGGTTATCCCTACCCACCGCGACATGATTCGAGTGGACCAATCTGATGTGATTTTTCGCACTATGCGCGAAAAATTTGATGCAATCGTGGAAGATGTTCGCGAACGTCACGCCGCGGGACAACCCGTTTTATTGGGAACAGCGTCAATCGAAGTGTCGGAATTGCTGGCGAAGGAATTTAAGCAACACAAAATACCGCACGAAGTGCTTAACGCTAAACAACACGAGCGCGAAGCGATGGTGATTGCCAAGGCTGGACGTCCTAGCGCGGTTACCATTGCTACCAACATGGCAGGGCGCGGTACCGACATTGTATTGGGTGGCAATTTGGAAATGCGCTTAGCCGAAGCGACTTGCGACACGGACCGCGCAGCAATAAAGCAAGCATGGCAGCGCGATCACGACGCCGTGATTGCCGCCGGCGGTCTATATGTTATTGGTACTGAGCGGCATGAATCGCGTCGTATTGATAACCAGCTAAGGGGCCGTTCTGGTCGTCAAGGAGATCCGGGAGAAACGCGATTTTTCTTGTCGATGGAAGACTCGCTGATGCGCATTTTTGGCTCTGATCGAATTTCGGGCATGATGCAACGAGTGGGTATGGAAGAAGGCGAAGCCATCGAAAGCCGACTCGTGTCTCGTGTGATCGAAAATGCCCAGCGAAAAGTAGAAGGTCACAACTTTGATGTACGAAAGCAATTGTTGGAATACGATGACGTAGCGAATGAACAGCGCAAACTCGTATACAGTGAGCGCAATATGTTGATGTCTAGTGATGATGTGTCTGAAAACATCCAGTCGATGCGCGAAGAGGTGGTTGATCAGATAATCGACCGCACTGTACCGCCGCAAAGCATGCCCGAACAATGGGACATTGCCCAACTCGAGGACGATCTGCGTATTGAGTTTGGCTTAAACTTGCCCGTGGCCCGTTGGCTTGCTGAAGATAAAAGATTGTATGAGGATACTCTGCGTGATCGTATTCTCGAAGAAGTTGAAAAAGCCTACGAACTCAAAGAACAACGGCATGGTGCGTCGATCATCCGACATCTTGAGAAAGTCATTATGCTGCAAACCTTGGATAATCAATGGAAGGAACATTTAGCCGAGATGGACTACTTGCGCCGAGGCATTGGTTTACGCGGCTACGCGCAAAAAAACCCGAAGCAAGAATACAAGCGCGAAGCATTCGAGATGTTTACCACCATGCTCGATCGCGTCAAGACCGAAGTGGTCACCATTTTGGCGCGAGTGCAAGTGCGTGAAGAGAGTGAGTTAGATGCGCTGGAGGCCCGCCGTCGCGAGTCGGCTCGTCAGGGACTTGAGCTAAAGCATGAGAGTGCCGGTGGCGAAACAAAGAGCCAGCAGACTGGCAATTCTGATGATTCGAATAGCACTTTTGTGCGCCAGACGCCTAAAGTGGGACGTAACGAACCCTGCCCTTGTGGGTCAGGTAAAAAGTATAAGCAGTGTCATGGCAAGCTCACCTAGCATATTGGTGCTTTTCTGATCTCGCTTGTCAGGTAAATCCATGCCCGTGAATTTGCCAGAGCCAACGGTCATTGCGCCAATACGTGGCGTCGAGTTGCGCACGTTTGCCAGTGGTATGCGCTACCAGGGTCGAGCTGATTTGTTGCTTATGCAACTTGCGGTTGGTTCGCACACCGCAGCACTGTTTACGCGCAATAAGTTTAGTGCAGCCCCAGTGCTCATTGCCAAACAGCATCTAGGCGTTGAGAACGCGGTTGAGGCCCCGGCAAACAGCGCCACCCGTGCTTTATTAATCAATGCCGGTAATGCCAATGCAGGTACAGGTCAACAGGGCTTGGATCATTGTCTTACCAGTTGTGCCGCGCTTGCCGAACAGCTCTCGGTAAAGCCAGAGGCGGTGTTACCGTTTTCTACTGGCGTGATTGGGGTACAACTACCGATTAAGGAATTTAGGAATAGCATCCGAAACCTAGTGAATGAGCCGCCGTGCGATTGGTTAGCAGCGGCCCGCGCGATTATGACAACGGATACTGTAGCAAAGGCCGCATCGCGTACAGTGCAAATTGAAGGCCAGCCCGTTAGCGTATCAGGTATTGCTAAAGGCTCTGGCATGATATGCCCCGACATGGCCACAATGCTCGGGTTTGTTGCTACAGATGCCGTGGTTGATCAAGCTACGCTTCACGATCTGCTGACCCGCGCCACCCAGGCTAGTTTCAATCGGATCACGGTGGATGGTGATACGTCGACTAACGACGCGATTACACTCAGCGCTACGGGTAAAGCGGGTCATGTGCCCATTACGGATGCGCACAGTGCTGCAGCGCAAATCTTATATCAAGCCATCGAGGCGGTGTTCATTGAACTGGCGCAAGCCATTGTGCGCGATGGCGAAGGCGCAAGCAAGTTCGTAACGGTGACCGTAGTCGGTGGGCAGACCCAGCAAGATTGTGCCGCGGTGGCTTATAGTATTGCGCACTCACCTTTGGTGAAAACGGCCTTAAATGCAAGTGACCCCAATTGGGGACGTTTGTTGATGGCTATTGGCAAAGCGCCCACAGACAGTCTTGATATTGGGGTGTTGGACTTGCGTATAAATGACGTTGCTTTGATCGAACAAGGGCAACCCCACCCAGATTATTCGGAAGCGCTTGGCAAGCAAGAATTTGTTAAAGATGAAATTGTGCTCACTGTGAATCTTAATCTTGGTGCTGCGGAATACACGGTTTGGACGACTGATTTGTCACATGATTACATTCGGATTAATGCCGATTACCGCAGCTAACGAGGCTTGCGCGATGACCAAGCCCCATTTGCAGGTGGTGGTCGGTATTGTGCTTAATGCCGCTGGCGAAGTGTTAATAGGCCAACGCGTTAAGCACGATGCATATTATGCTAAGTGGGAGTTTCCGGGCGGTAAATTAGAAGCAGACGAAACAGCTGAAGAAGCACTGCGCCGTGAATTTGCCGAAGAAGTGGGCATACGTGTTTTACAGTCCCATCAATTTATGACGTGGGAACATAGCTACCCCGATCGTACTGTGACCCTTAACGTTAGATTGATTGACTCCTACGAGGGGCAACCCTATGCACGCGAAGGCCAAGCGCTTAAGTGGGTAAGCTTGGATGAGATTGCCCATTTGGATTTCTTGGCGGGTAATCAGGCTATCATCGAAAAACTAAAAGTGTTTGTTTCGGGTCAGCGAGCTTGAGCAAAGCGTATAGTTTTTAAGGTATCGTTTAAGCTGATTCGTGATCGTGGTTGGCTAGGCTTAAATAGCACTCGTGCAGTTTTTCAACCGCTCGGTGCACAGCTTCGAGCGATCCATCATTGGCAATTACATCATCGGCAAACGCCACCCGTTGTTCGTCGCTTAGTTGCGTCGCCATAATTCTTTGTACCTCCGCCCTACTTAATTGCGAGCGCTGCATTACGCGTTGAGTGCGAGTGTCCGCATCACAAGTAACGGCGATGACGCGATGCATAATCTCTAAAAATGGTGAATCGGCTGAGAGCAGAGGAACCACCACAATACAGTAGGGATAGTGTACCGCTTTAATTTGTCGCAGGGTTTCGTCGCGAATGGCGGGGTGCGTTATGGCGTCGAGCGTGGCTTTGCTCTGCGTGTTCTTGAACGCTAACTCGCGCAAGCGCGCGCGGTCCAGAGTTGCGTCTGACAGCAGAATTGACGAGCCAAACACCTCAACGAGCTGTGCTAGCGCGGGCTGGCCAGCTTGCACAATTTGCCGAGCAATCACGTCGGTGTCAATTACTGGCACGCCCAGAGAGGCAAAATGGTCTGACGCCACGGTTTTGCCGCTGCCAATACCACCAGTAAGCCCTATGATCATACTATTGACAGAATCAGCATTATGATCTGAAGGCTGGCTCATGCAACACGTTCAACCATCCTAGTTTACAGCCCCATGAAATGCAGATAGGCCGAGTTTATTTCGTCACCCCAAAGCAGGGCACACCACCCAGCTAACGCGATATAAGGGCCAAACGGGATGGTCATCTGCGCGGTGGTTTTCTTCAACGCGATTAAAGTCAGGCCGATCACGCTGCCAAGCAAAGTCGATATTAGGATAATTTGGGGTAGGTATTGCCATCCTAACCATGCCCCAAATAGCGCCATAAGCTTAAAATCGCCATGCCCCATTCCTTCCTTACCCGTGAGCAATTTAAACAGATGAAACACGCTCCAAAACGCCAGATAGCCGAAAATGGCGCCTAGGATTGCGTCAGCTGGAGAGGCGAACAGTGGTACTAGACTTAACCCGAGCCCCAGCCAAGTGAGCGGTAATACAATGTCGTCCGGCAAGAGTTGGTGGTCGATGTCTATAAAGCTCAATGCTACCAGCGCCCAAGTTAATAGCAGTGCAGCGCCTCCTTGCCAGCTAAAGCCAAAATGATAAATCACCAGAGCGCTGAGCGCGGCTGTGAGCAGTTCAACCAGAGGGTAGCGCCAAGCGATGGGTGCTTTGCACGTCGCACATCGGGCGCGCAGAGCTAAAAAACTCACGACTGGTATATTGTGCCAAGGCCGAATCGGGCTTTTACAGTGAGTGCAGTGCGATGCAGGAAATACCAGTCCAGCGGGGGCAGGTTCGGGGTAGGGTGTTTTATTCAGCCATTCGAACGATTGCGCCGTCCACTCGTGATGCATCGTTGCTGGCAAGCGATAAATCACTACATTTAGGAAACTGCCCGTGAGTAAACCGAGAATAAAAGCAAACCCTATATGCCACGTGCTGGGTAGCGCGGCAAATTGCGCTAAAACGTCTGGCATGGGAGGTCTAGAATACCGACGCCATTTTGAAGATCGGTAGATACATTGCTAGCACCATGGTGCCAATAATGACCCCCAATACCACAATCATCAATGGCTCAATCAAGCTGCTCATTGCATCAACGGCATCATCTACTTCGCGCTCATAAAAGTCTGCTACTTTGTCGAGCATCACTTCGAGTTCGCCCGATTCTTCACCACTGGCGACCATTTGCAGCATCATATTGGGGAACACTCTGGTGTTGCCCATGGCCGCTTCTAAACTTCGGCCAGTACTGATCTCGTTTTTTACTTCGCTTACCGCGCGTTGGTACACACGATTGCCCGTGGCTGCGCCCACGGTATTCATGCCATCAACCAGCGGCACGCCTGCGCTGAAGATAATGCCAAGCGTACGCGAAAAACGTGCTAAGGCAGACTTTTTAACGATAACGCCAAAAATCGGCAAACGTAGCAAAATGCGATCCATTGTGAACTGCATCTTACTCGAGCGTTTATAAAAGTAGGCAAAGGTATACGCACCGGCTAATGCTATACCGAGGAAAATATACCAATTATTCTGCATCCAATGCGACAGGTCGACAATAATACGAGTCAGAGTTGGTAGGTCTGCGCCCACGCCCTGAAAGAGATCCTCAAAAGTTGGGATTACAAATAGCAGCAGCAAAATAGACACCACTAATGCGATCACGAGGACCACAATGGGGTACATTAAAGCCGATTTTACTTTGCTCTTCAGCGCTTCAATTTTTTCGTTATAGGTCGCCACTCGATCGAGCATAACGTCTAGCTTGCCCGACTCTTCACCAGCCTCGGTGAGGCTTACGAACAGGCGATTGAAATACTGCGGGTGCTTAGACAACGCGACACTTAGTGGCGAACCCGACTCAACTTCGCGGCTGATCTCCAGCATGAGTTTTTCCATTGCGGCGCTTTCGTGGCCCTTACCGATGGCGCGCACTGTTTGCGCAATAGGAATGCCCGCGCCAATCATGGTGGCCATTTGGCGCGACGCAAAGCTGATATCAACCGTTTTGATGGATTTGCCGCGCGAGAACAACGGTGTAGGTTTACGCTTTAACTTGGTGACTCGAATACCACGCTGGCGCAATATTGCTTTGGCTTGCGAGAGCGCGGGCGCTTCAACTTCGCCGCCAATGGATTGGCGCTTGTCGTTTATACCTTCATACGCAAACGCGAATACTTTTTGGGTTTTCTTAGTAGCCATACAACAATCTTAGCATGTTCCGATTTTAAAAAGGCACAAGAAAAATCACCTTTTCTGGCGTGTTCTCAGCAAGCCTAGCATTAGCAACTACGGCTTAGCGCTCCTTGTGCTAAACCCTAATAACGATGGCCTTAAAACAATGGTCCTAAAACAAAAATGCTTAAACGTTGGTCACGCGCTCTATTTCGGTTACCGATGTAATGCCTTCCAAAATTTTACGCATACCTGCTTGACGTAAGTCCATCACCCCGTCTTCTAAGGCGGCGCGCTCGATATCCTTCTCGGTACAGCCTTGCATAATCAACTCTTTCATTTTCTTGCTGAGCTGCATCACTTGGAATAAACCGATACGGCCTTTATAGCCTAAGGTGCATTTGGGGCATCCGTCTAGATTGGGGTCGTAAATTGTGTGTTGTTTCAGTTGTTCTGGGCTGAAGCCAAAGTCGAGCAGAGTGCGCTCAGTAATTTCGGTGGGCTTTTTGCAGCTTTTACACAAAGTACGCGCAAGCCGCTGTGCCACAATTAAGCTTACCGCAGACGCGACGTTAAAGGCGGGCACACCCATATTGAGTAATCGGGTTAACGTGGCGGGGGCGTCGTTGGTGTGCAGGGTCGAGAATACCATGTGGCCAGTCTGCGAGGCTTTAATGGCAATCTCGGCCGTTTCCAGATCACGTATCTCACCCAGCATAATCACGTCGGGGTCTTGCCGTAAAAAGGCCCGTAACGCGCTGGCAAAATTCAGGTTGGCACGCTCGTTAATGTTCACTTGCGTAATGCCCGGCAACTGAATTTCCACAGGGTCTTCCACCGTGGATATATTTTTGGTGGGGTCGTTAATCTTATTGAGCGCCGAGTACAGCGTAACGGTTTTACCACTACCCGTTGGCCCCGTAATCAGTACCATACCGTAAGGGTGGTTAATTACGCTGGTGTACAGCTTGAGCTGCTCAGGCGTAAAGCCCAGAATGTTTAGGTCTAAGGTGGCCGAACTAGAGTCGAGTATCCGCATAACGACTTTTTCGCCATATACGGTCGGCAGCGTGTTTACGCGAAAGTCATACGACTTGTTTTGCGATATCTTGAGCTTTACGCGACCATCTTGCGGCGCGCGACGTTCCGCTATATCGAGCTTAGAAATAATTTTAATGCGCGCAATAATGCGTGGTGCCAGGTTAATGGGCTGCGAGGTAATATTATGCAGAATGCCGTCGATGCGAAAGCGAATGCGCAGTTCGTATTCAAAGGGTTCTATGTGGATGTCAGACGCACCGCGGCTAATGGCATCGACCAACACCTTGTTAACATATTTAACAATCGGCGCTTCATTCGGGTCAAAGCCAACGGGATCATCGTCTTCCTCATCTTCCTCTGCAAGATCAAGGTCGATATCTGTGTCGCCCAAATACTCCTCAAGTGAGCCGCCTTGCGCGTCTTGCAATTCTGCGGTCGCCGTCGCCAATTGCTGCCAATTAGCAATAATCGGCACGAGCTGCAGGCCCGTGGCAAACTGGATTTCTTCTAAGGCGCTATTGTCGGTGGGGTCGGCAATGGCGACAAACAGTTTTTGACCCTTTTTGGCGATGGGTAAAACAAAATGACTCTCCATGAGCTTTATATTGATCAAGGAGGCAGGAAACAAGGTTTCGTCAAAAGCGCTTAGATCAACGCGCGGGTTGCCAAACGTATTGGAAAAACCGCGCGCAATGGCAGGTGCCGTAGCCACGCCCTTAGCGCTGAGCTCTTCAAACAGTTTTTTACGATCACGTCCGCGTTCGGTAACCTTAAGGGTGGCTTCATTGGTCGCGAGACCGAGATTCACCAAGGCGCGGACTAATTTAGGTTGTTCGACTTCTTTGTTCATTGCTGTTTCGAGGGGAGGGCTGATTTACGCGTGTCGGTCGGTCAAAACCTATGCTTGGGCTACAGTATTACTCCTTAGGAATTCGAATTGATCTTCGCTACCGTACATGCATTCACTGTTTGCCTCTCTCAATAGTACATTTAGTTACTTTGATAGAGAAGCGTTGAAGTGAAGATTAAGGGCGGTAGGTACCTTGAATCGAAAGTGAAGTTGGGCGAGAAAGCGTTATCCTTCCTTTAATCCCCAAGCGTTAGTGACGATATGGACAGTGTGAGTCAGAGGGTGAGAGAGTCTGCTGCTTAAAAGCTCATTTTTGAGTTGCGGGTGCTTGAGTGTGATTTGAGCTAAAACCCTGAATGTATTAATTTTGTGTACGGTTGGTGAAATAAAAAAGCCTACGACCGAGGGCGTAGGCTTTTTCAGTACTTATGCAGGATTAATGACTGTGCATCGATCCTTTACACTGCCGCTTAACCTTGGCAGCTTGCCGGTCTAAATGCTGCGGCTATTGTTCCCTCACATGTGTAGGAAGCGACTTGGGTGCCGGCCGCATTTAAAACCGCGGTCAAGGTAATATTGCCAAGTGCATTGGGTACCGCGCCTGCAGCAGTAATTACCGCCCCAGCCGAGGTTACTCCAGTTACATATTGAGAAACGCTGGCGCCGCAAACGTTTACTAAGGCGCCTGGCAGAGCACCGTTTGTCGTAACAAATTCGCTCATGGCCGTTCTACATGCAGAGGCCGCTAAAATCACTTCTGAAACACGAGCTCGCGTCGTGTAGTCGTTATAAGCTGGCAATGCCACCGCGGCTAGAATACCAATGATCGCCACAACGATCATAAGTT
>CAYOXK010000016.1:26529-38404 GCA_964407915.1 uncultured Gammaproteobacteria bacterium | reverse complement strand
GCTACGCGCGCGTCAGCCTGGAAACCGGCAGCTCGCCGCCGTTTGATGCGGCGATTGCGATGTACCGGCGGTTCGGGTTTGTGGACTGCGGGCCGTTTGGGGATTACCGGGAGGATCCGTTTAGCCGGTTTATGACGCTGCGCAACGAACCGTGGATTACAATAGCCCAGTAACTCCAAATACCGATCAAAAAACAGAGGAACAAATGAAAATAGCCGACGTCTTCACCCCGCGCAGCTCAAACGTTAATTTAAAAACATACGTTCCAAGACTCAATCTAGAACGCTCACTATTAAGATCGATCCAGGGATCAATGCATAGTGTACTATTTGGAGAAAGTGGCAATGGGAAATCATGGCTTTATAAAAAAGTTCTCGATCAACACGGCTATCACTACAAAATTGCAAATTGTGCGAACGCGTCACGATTAGGCTCTATAACGACAGAAATCATCAGTACACTTACCCCTCCGGGAACTCAAAAAAGGACAGGCTACACAGAAAACAAGGAGGCTTCGGTAAGCGCAGTCAAAACCATAAAAACGATGGCTAATCCTAGCAGTCCCTTGTGTCGCCAAAGATACTCTAGTAACCGTTTGAATACCTGAACGGCATCAAAATCACTGCCGGCCTGAGTGCTATTGTCGGGCAAAAAAGAGGCTTTCATTGGCTTGACCTACTGCGCCTCAGGCGCTGTATCCTCGGCCGCAGCTTGTTTAGTCGCGAACGTAATATTGGTCATATTAAGCTCTTGAGCGACATCCAAAACTTTAATCACCGCTTCATGACTAGCCAAGCGATCTGCCCGTATTAGTACCACTACGCTAGGGCGTTCGCGATATGCGGAGAGCGCGCGCAAGAGGGTCGCACGATTAGAGTTAACCAGCGGTTGCGCGGTAGCGTCTTCGCTGGTTTGAAGCGCATATTGCGATTGCTGCCCTACTTGAACTTCAACCACAAAGGGTTCGTTTTGCGCCGCCACATTGCCGCCCTCCGGCAAATTGATGCGCAGTGCCGTTTCTTTAGTGAATGTCGTGGAGATCATAAAAAAGATCAATAACAGAAAGACCACGTCAATCAACGGGGTCAGTTCAATGGCTGTCTCATCGGCCTCTGGAGTGGGATTGAAGTTCATGACCATCGACCACGGGTATCTATAAACAGACAACTAAGCTGACTAGTGAACAGCAGAGTGGGCAAAGATGAAAGAGTTGACATCAGTATCCCTATTTTTGGCTGTCTAGCAGAGCTAACGCCTCTTCTTCAAGGATCACGCTCAAACCATTGATTTTATTTCGAAAATATCGATAAAACATTAAACACGGGATACCCACAGACAAGCCAGCAGCCGTGGTAATGAGCGCTTCTGAAATACCCCCAGATAAAATAGTCGGATCGCCCACGCCGTTCGCAGTGATGGCCGTAAAAACCTTGATCATGCCAATCACCGTTCCAAGTAAGCCGATCAACGGTGTAATCGATGCAATAGTACCCAAGGCATTAAGGTAATACCCCAAGCGATGCACCACTTGCTTGCCACGTTCCTCGATCGCTTCGCGCATCGATTCACGCCCCAAATGAACATTCACGAGACCAGCTGAAAGCACCGAGCCGAGTGGTGAATGATTGGCAATTAGCTCAATTTTTGGGGGCGTGAGTGGGCCTTTCTCGAGCATATCAAGCACCTGTGAGAGCAAGCTTGCGGGCGCTACTTTACTCCGCCGAAGCGAAAGCAATCTTTCAAATACTATAGTTAGGGCTATGATGGAACACGCCAAAATAACCCACATAAGTGGGCCGCCTGCACGAAAAAACTCAAACATGAATAGATATCCAAAAATTCTTAATAACGCGGCAAAGTCTAACAAACTCTGCCCAGCAGTGTTGATAATTTTCCGTGCTTAGCGCCCCAAAGCATTAGCTTGCAAGATAACCGCATGCCAAGGCCTCGGATGCTCTTGACGAAAACCATTGATGGTCCAATGATCCTCGTTCAAGGTAATCTCCACACTACCCTCGATAGGCGTTTGTAGTAACCGAATGCCACGATCGTGATAGCGCTTTACAACCTCTGGGTGTGGATGTCGGTATTGGTTTCGATAACCCGCCGCAACAAGCCCTAATCGCGGATTAACGGCATCAATAAATGCCTCAGTAGACGACGTTTTACTGCCTTGGTGCGGCACAAGCAAAATGTCCGCGTTGAGCTCCCTGTTCGTTTGCAGCAAAAAGCGTTCTACGGGTTTCTCGATATCCCCAGTTAACAACACTCGCACACTACCATATTCGATCTGCAGCACGCAGGAGCGATTATTGCTGCCTGCGGGCGTGTTACCCGATGGCGAGATAACCGCAAATCTCAGCGCACCCCAACGCCACGCTGTTTGGTCATTGCAGAGCATTGCACTGGGAATTACGTCAACGCGACTCGTGAGCGTTTCACCGACCGGCATGCGCTCCACAAACACGTTGTAGCCCCCAATATGGTCATTGTCTGCGTGGCTAATGATGAGCGTATCAACAAAATTAACGCCCCGATCAAACAAATAGGGTAGCAACACCGCTTCGGCGGTATTGAAACCCGTACGGTAGCGTGGCCCCACGTCATAAACGAGCGTCTGCGCTTGGTAGCGCACCACCATCGACAAGCCCTGGCCCACATCGAGTAGCGTAATGACTGGCCGATCCAGCGATCTCGTGGACCACACCAACGGTAAGGCCACAAACAAAAAAACCAGCAACATTAGGCGACCCACAGAGCGCTTTAACAACAACACAGCCGCTAGGATTAATACAGGAATAGCGACTAGGATCGGGGTTTTTGGCACTGTGAGACTACTCATTGGTAGACTAGCCACGCACTGCAAACCAGCGTAGATCAGCGACATAGCCCATTGCAAAATCGTGATCAGGTCAATGAGCGTAGAATTGTCTGGCCATAGGCTGATTAACGTCGTCAACAAAAGAGAAAGTGGTATAAGCAAAAAACCAAAAACTGGAATCGCGATAAGATTCACCAAGACGGCAGCAAATGAAACTTGACCAAAGAAGTGACTACCTAAAGGAATAAGCGCCATTACAATACACAGTTGTAAATGAAACAACTGTCCGAGTCCTACGCGCATTCGACGCCAGGTGGATTGCGGTTGCTGTGGAGTACCCAACCCGAGCAGACGTACCCCCTCGGATGCATTTGCATTGCTTTGGTCTGAGACCCGTAAATCATGCTCCGTATCCACTAGCGATTGCTGCTGCGACAACTGCCACAACCCAATCGTGAATACAGCGGAAAAAGACATCCAGAAGCCAACGTCCAAGACCGCCAACGGATCAATCACAACGATGATCACCGCGGTCACCAGTAAAATCTGTAACAAATTGACTTCGCGCCCCCAAAACCGCACCGCGGCATAAATACTAAGCATCAGCAGCGCGCGTTGTGTGGGTATCGAAAAGCCCGCGAGCGCCGCATACAGAGCGGCAATCATTAAAGCAGGGAGCAATACTAAATGTTGACGCACGTGCTGTTGCAATATTTGCGGACGCCGGTTGATGCACCAACTGAGGAATAAGCTCGTTAAACCAAACAGTAAACCGATGTGCAGCCCAGATATCACCATGATGTGCGCGACACCCGTCTGTTGGAAAACTTGTCGCTGCTCACTCGAGAAGCCCGCCTTATACCCAATCGTCAGCGCCAGCATCATGCTGAGCCCAATCGAAGATTCAGCGCGGCGCGAGCCGGATGGTTCATCCGCTCGTACGGAGTTAGAGTGCGCCGCCTCAACACGCTCTAACACATGCGCACGTAGCGATTGAGCGCTAATGGACAAATTCGGCTCAGCCAGCTTCTGAGCTCGCTCTGCTTGTCGCAGGTAGCCTGTAGCGATGACGGATTTGCGAAACAAGTATTTTTCGTAGTCAAACGCTCCCCAGCTCGCATAGCCGTGTGGACGTTTAAGCTTTACGATCATGCGCCAAGTGTCACCGGGAACAAAGGAGTGCCTACACTCATAGCAATTTAATGCAAGCACTCCCACTCCGCTAAAAGCTGGCAACTCTTCGCTTAATTCAATCTGGGTATTCCCTTCAATTGTTCCTGCGCGGTCGAGTAGTAGATTGAACTTAACGGTACCCTGCCGATTAGCGGGTAAGTCTTGAATCTGCCCTACCACCACCACTTCTAAACCTTCTAGTTCGCTAGGCAGCCAAGCTGCGCGCTGTTTGTTCACCTGCCAAACACATAGAAAAAAGGCTGTGTAGTATATGGTCGAGTATTTTAAAATTAAGCGCAGCGTGGCGCCGCGCGCACTTCCTCGCCGCACGCATACGAAACAGCTAAGCAAGGTAACCAGAGCAAATAATAAAGCTTCGGTGCGAGCAATATAGCCATGGGCGGTCATGGTACTGACTAGCAAAAAAAGTGCACAGCAGAGAGTCGGCTCCCACCGTCGAGTTCGCGCCAACCATGGGACAGCAAATTGTTTCATAAGTGTAAATATTGACGCTCTCACACGGGTGTTCCGCTACACTCCGCTGTGCGTTGATTGAGCAACGCTATAGCGACTAACCATCAAGGATGTCTTAAGAGTGAAGCTGCTGCAAAACTTAAAAAAATATTTACCGACCGCCTTAGAGATGCGTGAGCATCGTCACATTCACATATTTGGCGACGGTCTGAAACAGCCAGAGTTGTGGGCGTTCAACCGCAACAGTAGCGCCAAGGGGATTGGCATTGGGATTTTCTGTGCTTTTTTGCCGATGCCTTTTGAAATGATTGCGGCGGCGTTTATGGCCATTGCGCTGCGCGGTAATTTACCCTTTGCGGTAAGCTTGGTATGGATTTCCAATCCCGTAACTTGGGTGCCTATTTATACACCACCTTACTTACTAGGCGCCAAAATCCTCAATTTAGAACCTATTGCACTCGCGAAGATCACGGTGCTTGAGGTGGGTTGGCACTATGTCGCTTTGTGGTTGGGGTGTCTTTTAGTAGGCGCGGCTTTAGGTTTCGCGAGTCACTTTTTGATTACGTATTTTTGGCGCTCGAACGTGCGCCAACGATGGGCGGAACGAACGGTGACGCGAGCCAAACGCAATGCAATGCAATGTCAGCATCCGCAAGAGGCCACACGCAATACTACGGTAGAGAACTTTAGCGCTCCACGCGATTAAGCACACCTGATTCAAGGCGATAAACGCTGTCCATGCGCGCAGCGAGGCGCGCGTCGTGCGTCACCATTATCAGCGCTGTGCCCACACGCTGATTGAGCTCGAGCAGCATATCAAATACCGCATCGGCCGTACGTTCATCTAGGTTGCCGGTGGGTTCGTCCGCCAGCACCAAAGACGGCTCAGTGATGAGCGCGCGGGCAATGGCACAACGTTGGCGCTCGCCACCCGACAACTCGATGGGTCGATGCTCCAATCGTTCTCCCAAGCCAATTATCTTCAACAATTCGCTCGCCGCCGCATACGCACTGGTCTGCGGCTCGCCACGTATCAGCAATGGCATGGCCACATTCTCCACCGCCGAGAACTCTGGCAATAGATGATGAAATTGATAAACAAAACCCATGTGTTTATTACGCATTAGACCGCGCGCCGTATCCGATAACAGAGAAATGTCCTGCCCTGCTACCCATACTTTTCCTTCGGTGGGAAGCTCCAGTCCTGCTAAAAGATGCAACAGCGTGCTTTTGCCAGAACCCGATGCGCCAATAATGGCAATCCGCTCGCCCCGCGCCACGGTAAATTCTATGCCTCGCAATACCGTTACAGCAGCTGGTCCTTCGGTATACGTCATATATAAATCACGGCACTGCAAAACGGCATTTAGAGTCGCCCCACCGCCCTGACCTATTACCGTCGCCACCGAATCTTGCCTAGTAACCTTACTCATAGCGTAACGCCTCCGCAGGTTGAGTTTTGCTAGCGGTCCACGCCGGATAAAGCGTCGCTAACATGCTAATCAACAAAGAAGCAATAACGATAATCGCGACGTCTGCAGCGGCCAAGTCGGCTGGAAAATCGGTGATTACATAAACGTCGGCGGGAAATACTTGGTGACCCACTAAGCGCTCAATAAACTGGATTATCGTGCCGATATTCAGCGCTGTTAGCACCCCCGCGACGGCGCCCACCATCGTACCTATAAACCCCGAGGTGGCCCCTTGCACAAAAAAGATACCCATGATTTGCCGAGGCGACATACCAATGGTGCGCAAAATTGCGATATCGGCCCTTTTATCGGTAACAACCATTACGAGCGTAGAGACTATATTGAATGCGGCCACCGCGACGATCAAAAATAGCGTGATAAACATCACGCGGCGCTCAATCTCTAACGCCCGAAAAAAGTTTTCATGCTGGCGCGTCCAATTGTCGACCAGAAACCCGTAACCCAATTCATTCTGCAACTCAGCCCCTACTTGGCGCGCTTGATAAACGTCATCCAATTTGAGCCTTAAGCCACTCACTTGTGCATCAGCCTTAAACAGCTTGCCTGCGTCTTCAATATTAATAATCGCCAACGTCCCGTCGTACTCGTTCATACCCATATCAAAGGTACCCACGAGCGTGAAGCGGCGTAGGCGCGGCGTGAGACCGGCGGGGCTCGAAGTGCCTTGCGGCGAGATAAGAGTGACTTTGTCTCCAACTTGCGCCCGCAAGCTCAACGCCAATAATTCGCCAAGTACGATGTTGTAGTCACCCGCTTGCAGTTGTCCTAGACTCCCTTCGGTCATGTTCTCAGCTATCGACGACACGCCCGCTTCAAGATCAGGCTCAACGCCTCGGATCATTGCACCGGACACAGCATTGCCATTACTGAGTAACCCCTGCATGTAAATGTAGGGCGCATAGCCTTCGATATCATCGCGGGCCTGCAAAGTGGGTTCTAACATACGCCAATCTTCCAACCAACCCGTTTGCCCAGAGATCGTAACGTGAGAGGTCACGTCTAAAATGCGTCCTCGCAGTTCGTTACCAAAGCCGTTCATAATGGAGATAACGGTAATCAGCACCCATACACCTAAGCCAATACCGATCATAGATATCGAGGCAATAAATGAGATAAACCCATTACGCCGTTTAGCTCGCGAGTAACGACGACCGATCATTAAGGGCAGGTTTACTTTTGCCATTCTATTTTAATCTCAAGCATGCATCCGCGTTGCTTTTCAACAAGCACAAAATGACTATCAGTGGTTTGTCTCTGGGCGCATATGCGGGAATAGCAGCACATCGCGAATCGAAGCAGAATCAGTTAACAACATAACAAGTCGGTCAATGCCAATACCCTCCCCCGCGGTGGGCGGCATGCCGTACTCTAGCGCCCTAATGTAATCTGCGTCATAGTGCATGGCCTCAGCGTCGCCCGCATCTTTCTCAGCAACTTGATGCGCAAAGCGCTCCGCTTGATCCTCAGGGTCATTAAGCTCAGAAAACCCATTAGCAATTTCGCGACCGGCAATAAACAGCTCGAAGCGGTCTGTCACGAAGTCGTCCTGATCATTGCGGCGTGACAACGGCGACACTTCAACGGGATAAGCGGTAATAAACGTGGGGTCTAGGAGCTGCTCCTCAACGGTTTGCTCGAATATCTCAATTTGCAATTTACCTCGACCAAAAGACTCTTTTACGTGCAACTTAAGCGCTTGCGCATGACGGCGTAGTGCCGCAATATCCTCTAAATCGGCTGCCGAAACTTGCGGATTATATTTTAATATCGCCTCGGCCACCGTCATCCGTGCAAAAGGCTTAGAAAAATCGATCGTTTGCCCCTGGTACTGAATTACCCCAGAATCACTAATGCCCTCCACAACGCGCTTAAACATAGCTTCGGTGGTATCCATTAGATCCTGATAATCAGCGTAGGCTTGATAAAACTCTAACATCGTAAATTCTGGATTATGCCGAGTGCTCAAACCTTCATTTCGGAAATTTCGATTAATTTCAAATACGCGCTCAAAACCACCAACGACTAAGCGCTTTAGGTACAACTCGGGCGCGATGCGCAAATACAAATCCATGTCTAAAGCATTATGATGAGTAACAAACGGACGTGCCACAGCGCCACCCGGTATAATTTGCATCATCGGTGTTTCAACTTCTAAAAAATCACGCTCAATTAGAAACTGGCGTATTAACGCGATGATCTTGAAGCGAGTTCTAAATACCGCGCGACTCTCTTCATTCATAATAAGGTCTACATAGCGCTGGCGATACGCGGTTTCGCGATCGGCTAGGCCATGAAATTTTTCGGGTAATGGACGCAAAGATTTTACTAACAGCTCTATGTGGCTTACCTTGACCGACAACTCGCCTTTATCGGTTTTAAATAGATTGCCGCGTACACCGATAATGTCGCCAATATCCCATTTTTTAAATTGCTCGTTATACACGCCTTCCGGCAACGCATCTCGCTGTACATAGATTTGCAAGGCTCCGCTGCTATCTTGAATATGCGCAAAACTAGCCTTACCCATAATGCGGCGCGTCATGATACGCCCGGCAACGACCACACTTACATCCTGCTCAGCCAGCACTTGTTTATCCAGCTCCCCGTATTCTGACTCAATCTGACTAGCCAAATTCTCTGGACGAAAGGTGTTGGGATATGCGCCACTGTGCGCGCGCCACAGTTGCAGTTTTTCGCGGCGTTGTTTGATTAGTTCGTTTTCTTCACTCATGGCTATTTACTACCGTCACTGGCTAATTAAAAGCGGCCTTAAAGGCCCTGTTTGAGGCTCGCCTCGATAAATTGGTTTAGGCGTCCGTCTAAGACGGCTTGTGTATTGCCTGTCTCAACGCCTGTCCGAAGATCTTTGATACGTGATTGATCGAGCACATAGGAGCGAATTTGCGATCCCCAGCCTATATCAGACTTCTCCTCTTCAACCGCCTGTTGCTCGGAGCGGCGTTGCTGCAGCTCGTGCTCGTATAGCCGCGCCTTGAGCATGCTCATTGCGGCATCGCGGTTACGATGTTGTGATCGATCGCTTTGGCATTGTACGACGATTCCCGTAGGTCCATGTGTGATTCGAACCGCAGAATCGGTTTTATTAACATGCTGCCCGCCCGCACCGCTCGCTCGATAAGTATCAATGCGCAGATCAGCAGGATTAATCTCGATGTCGATATTGTCATCGATTTCGGGATAAGCAAAGACCGACGCAAACGATGTGTGCCGACGATTGCCCGAATCAAAGGGGGATTTACGCACCAATCGATGAACCCCAGTTTCGGTACGCAAGAACCCGAACGCGTAGCCACCCGTTACCTTAACCGTCGCGCTTTTTATACCTGCCACATCACCTTCACTCAGTTCGACAATTTCGCTCTTAAAGTCCTCGGCCTCCGCCCAACGCAAATACATTCTGAGCAGCATATTCGCCCAGTCCTGCGCTTCAGTACCGCCCGAACCCGCTTGAATATCAATGAACGCGTTGTTTTCATCCATGTCTCCAGAAAACATGCGTTGAAACTCAAGTTTAGCCAGCGCGGATTCAACCGAATCGAGGTCTTTACTCACATCATCAACGAGTGACTGATCCTCTTCTAGCAAAGCTAATTCGAGCATCTCCTGGCTATCGGCCACTACCGCAGCGACATTTTCTAGGGTACTCACAAGTAGCTCTAACCGCGCGCGCGCTCGGCCTAACTGGCGAGCTTCTTCTGGGCGATCCCAAATTTTTGGATCTTCTAGCAAACCGAGTATTTCTTCTAAGCGCTCAGCCTTCGTATCAAAGTCAAAGATACCCCCTGAGCGAGTTGCCACGCTGTAGCAGGTCCTTGCATCGTTCAAATAACGGGTTAATTTCCATGGTGAATAATAAAAAAGTTGCAATTAATAGAGGACACCAACGCGGTGTTTAAAGCGCCCGAACAATAACGCAAGCTGGGCGTAAATAACAGTACATCAATGGCCTCTTACTCAGCTTGGCGCAGTGTTGCTTGAACGCTCGCAAAGGACCGCAACCAGGGCTGATGCACCGCAAGCTCTGGCGGCAGAGAGCGCAACGCTATCGTTGCTTGCTCTTTAGTTGGGTAGACGCCAAAAAGAATTTTATACAGGCTTGGAGTCGTGTAGGTATCTTGAAAATAGGCGGCGCTCGCTTGCAGCTGGTGTTGCTCAAAAAAGGTATAAACAGCAGCGCGCTCAGAAAAAGCTAACAATTGGATCGTCCAGTGCGAGGCGTCTTGTGTAGCGATCCACTTAATATCTTTAAGCGTGGGCGTTATAGACGGTTGCCGTGGTTTTACCTGAGCAAGCATAGCCGCGTCGACCTGTTGTGCTAACCGCGCACTAGAAGGAGCATAACCCTGCTGCGCAGCACGCTCTAAATAGGCAAGCCCCGCCACATCGCTGGGGTTCCTATCGAGTCGACGCATAGCCATGTGATGATAAGCGGCCGCATATCCGGCCCTACCGGCTAGCTCAAACCAATTATTCGCGGCAACTGCGTTGGCATCCTCAACCTTTGCCTGCTCATGCAATAGACCTAGATTGAACAACGCCAGTGCGTGCTTAGCACGCGCCGCTAACAACCACAATTGCTGCGCCTTGGCATAATCTTCGCTTAAATAGGCGCGAAGGCCTTGCGTGTAACTCCAGTCCGCTGTCGCTGAGGTCGATTCACCCGCTCGATCAGAATTCTTGTCGCCTTGGTTAAGCGCAAAGCTCGTATCCGAGCTTTGCGCAAATGCGGTCGTGGCAGTCATACTGACGACGACGAACGCGAAACATCGTAATGCGAATGAAATCATGGATTTTGTTGTAGGTAGCCGCCACGACGCAAAGCAAGGGGGTAAGAGCTCCATGGTTGCAACCCAAACACACCCGTAACGCCAAGATGCTCTCGATTGAACGCGTATAGAACACTAAGCTGTGGGCAACTAAAGCGCTTCGTTACCTGTTTCGCCGGTTCTAATTCGAATCACTTGGTCGAGCGTTGTCACAAATATTTTACCGTCACCCACTTTATTGCCGCGCGCGGAATCGATGATCACGTCCACCACTTTGTCAACGACATCATCGTTAACGGCCACCTCAATTTTCGTTTTAGGTATAAAGTCGATAGCGTATTCAGCGCCGCGATAGATTTCGGTATGGCCTTTTTGACGTCCAAATCCTTTAACTTCCGAAACCGTCATTCCCATGATGCCGATGCTCGATAACGCATCTTTAACATCGTCGAGTTTAAACGGACGAATGATAGCCGTTACTAATTTCATGAAACACTCCTAGTCAATTTTTAAGATTTGCTCGGCACCCCTATCGGCAACGAGCTAAAAAAATACCTGCACCACAGTGCTCTAGAGCTGCATGACAAGGCGCTGCCTGTGCGTGCGATGCTAAACCCGCAGATAGTTACTTTGCCAATAGAATTAACTCACGCCCAAGCGCAACTTAGTTGTTTGATACTCACGCAACATTTGCTCAACGCGCGCTTGTACCGTCGTTACTGCGGTGACTGCACCAATTCCTTGGCCACACCCCCAAATATCTTTCCATGCCTTAGCGCTCGACTGCTCTTCGGCAAAACTCAACATATTATTGGGATCGGCTTCTGGTAAGGCGTTGGGATCAAGACCAGCGCGTTCGATACTGGGTTTCAGATAGTTCCCATGCACACCACTAAAGTAGTTAGAGTACACAATATCTTCTGCATCGCTGTCTACCACCATTTGCTTGTACGCAGCGTCGGCATTGGCTTCTTCGGTGGCAATAAACGCCGATCCAACATACGCGAAGTCCGCACCCATAGCCTGCGCGGCAAGCACGGAACTACCCGTAGCGATACACCCCGATAGAGCCAATGGACCTTTAAACCATTCGCGCGTCTCTTGAATCAACGCAAATGGACTTTGTT
>CAYOXK010000016.1:13778-26519 GCA_964407915.1 uncultured Gammaproteobacteria bacterium | reverse complement strand
CATGCCCACCCGCGCCGGCCGCAACAGCAATCAGCCCGTCTGCCCCTTTTTCAATGGCTTTATGCGCGAACTTTTGATTGATAACGTCGTGCATCACGATGCCGCCATAAGAATGCGCTGCGTCGTTCACGTCGGCTACGGCGCCTAAAGAGGTAATGGTAATGGGCACTTTGTACTTAACACAAAGCTCAATATCCTTGTGTAACCGCGTATTGGTTTTAAAGACAATTTGATTAACCGCAAAGGGTGCCGCAGGAGTGTCTGGATTTTCCTGATTATGCTGCTCTAACGCTTCAGTGATCTCGATCAGCCATGCTTCCAGCGTACCCTCACCCCGAGCATTTAATGCTGGGAAAGACCCGACAATGCCCGCCTTGCACTGTGCAATCACCATTTTAGGATTAGAAATAATAAACATGGGGGCGGCAATAACCGGCAAAGGTAAGGCTTTGAGCTGTGCTAATACATTCATTCTTAGATCCAAGTAAATTTAATTTATAGACAACACTTTAGTCTGTGTAAGCCCCCCGACGGAGACGCTGCGCGCACTGCCAAGCAAAGGCGCCTCAGTAGTGTAGCGAAGTTATCGTCAACATATCTGCATGCACGCGTGCATTACCGGCTAATATATCTCCAGACATCAAAGTCGTGTGTTTGCCCTGCAAGTCTGAGGTGAACCCACCCGCTTCTTGCACTAACAAAATACCCGCACAAATGTCCCATGGTTTAAGACCCGCCTCCCAATAACCGTCGTAGCGCCCTGCCGCAACATATGCGAGATCGAGCGCCGCCGATCCTAGCCGTCGAATTCCGCTCGTCTGCTCTCGCAACAATCCATCCATGGTGGCCAAAAAGCCATCGAGTTTCGAGAGATAGGTCCCGCTGTAGGGCACCCCTGTCGCCAACAAGGCTCCCTTCAAACCGTTAAGGTTTGCAACAGTAATAGGCTGATCATTCAAAAAACTACCCTGCCCCTTTACCGCAGTAAAGCATTCCTGCTTTACCGGATCAAACACTACAGCCACGCACGGATCACCACGATAACATACGCCAATCGAGACGCAGTAATGGGGGATTGAACGCAAAAAGTTAGTGGTGCCATCGAGTGGATCAATTATCCAGGAATAGTCTGATTCGGCTTGGCCCGCCGCACCATATTCTTCACCGAGCACCGCGTGTTCAGGGAAATGTGCTTGAATAATGGCAAAAATCGCCTGCTCTGCCTCTCGATCAACCTCAGACACAAAATCATGCAATGATTTCTGCTCAATCGTTAGGCTACTAATTCGTTTTGCATTAGCCATGATCACGCTAGCAGCCGCGCGGGCCGCTTGCTGAGCCACGGTTAAAATGTCATTCATCGCAATGCCTCTGCTTGCTGCTTTGCTAGCACTATAACGACACCCAGCGGCTTTTTAAACCAGTCTTCTGATGCAATCGATGAATAGAGACTATCCAGAAGAAAATGCTACACAATAATAGCGTTCAGTTAGCGAGCTAACTCCCGCACTCGCAGATCGGGCTCGACCACCCCCATCAAACCATCGAGCCCATGAGGAATTAATATACCTAACAATTCGACCACTCGACCAATACTTTGGCGCCCATCGCTGAGCAACCAACCTTGAACCACGCCAATGATGCCCCCTGCGTAGAAGTCTGAGATCGTATCAAGTTGCTCGGCAGTAAAATTGTGATTAAATTGAAACAGAATCCGCTCTTCGATCAATCGCGAAATAAAACTTTTCAGTGAGGAAAGCGCTTGAATACCCGCCTGCCCTGTGAACGCGGCGCGCATGAGTGCTCGATCCTTTTCGCATTCTTCCAAAAGCGCTTTTACGCAAAATTCGACAAACTCTTCCCGCCCCACAGCATTACTTTGAATCAGCGAGTCCAATTTTTTCCAACTTTTGTCAAACAGAGTTTCTATTCTATTGAGCAAAATAGACTGCTTACTGTCAAAATTAGAATAAAAAGTTTGCCGACTCACCCCTGCGGACTTGGTTAACTCACCGATCGTGATTTCGTCGATGGTCTTGCGTTCTAAATGGTAAGCTAAGGCAACTTGGAGTTTCTCTTGGCTGCGGCGTTTTCGTAAATCCATTCGGGCTTCTCTAATTTTGTTATTTCTAATTTTGTTATTTTAGGTTGGGTCGTACACTTTATATTGTTACGCACATCTCGCTAAAGTGACTACCAAGTGATTGGCCGCCCACCTTGAACAAACAGGTTGTGACCTTCGACTTACACTTGTCATGATTTCCTGCAAAAATAGCGAGCAAGTTTGCGGCGTATCGGTATCTAGAGCACAACGTCTTTCGTCTATATTGATCAATTGCCACAACGCCCTAAGTAGGGAATGCACCAGTGAACCTAGCGCAGACCTATCGTTTTGCGTATAGTCCCGTCCAATTAAAGTTTTCAAGACGCTTCTTGCATGTGCAGTGTAGCAAGAGACCGTGCGTTTAATTAACAGCTGTCTAGGTAGTTGTAACGATTGTTAACAAAATGTCAAAGAAGCCCTCGGATTGAGCGCAAACGCTCGAAGCGTAAGGTTTAAGTTAGCGGCCCCACTTAGGGTGACGACGCCTGGTGACCATCCGGCTTTAGCCTGGCTAGAATGCGCTCCACTTAAGCCACTACTTAAGCCAACACGGCCCAACGTGTATAGAAAATATGTTCCTTCTCAGAATTATAAGCTTGACCGTAATTTTACTCGTTCTAGCCGCGTGCCAGACGCGCCTCGATGACACCGCATGGCCGAGCAACATACCACCCAAAGCCTATTTCGTCGAAGTCGGTCGCGACCTCATTGGGCCTGATTCCAATAACCTCGAAAGACAGCTAAACAGTTATCTTTTGTGGATTAAGCGCTTTTATCAAGGCTCAATAATCTATCCTCTAGGTTGGAACGAAATGACCGACACTTTAGTCGCCAGCTTGGGTGAACCGGCAGACCCTATTGAAGTGCGGCAACGCATGTATGAACTGGGACGCAAGATTTCAGCGGAATGGGCGCAAGATGACAAGAAGCGCAAAATCAATTCAGCCAATGTGGCGGCGTGGGGCAGCGCGCTGCGCACGGCGGTTGAGTATAAGCAGCAAGTTCGATTCATTGAACAAGTGGAGCGTGATGTAGACGATTTACTGTCCGGCAAAATTGATTCGAGCGAGATAAGCCGTGCCCGCTATTATCCCGCTGAGGATTATGATGATTTTTAAAATTGCCACGCCCTACACCGCTCGTTGCAGACCGAGATTTATCCCTGCATAAATAGGCGAAATGCCCTTGCAGCCTGCGCTTGGCATCTCGCTAAAGTAAATGCCCCAAAACGTAGAATTCCAGTTGTTATCTGCTGTGCGACTTGTGATACTAAAGGAGAGGTGAACCAAGTACTCTCTTTCATTGTTGGCGGGGTCTGAAACCCTCCCACGCAATATTCACTCGGAGACGTCCCAATTTAATGATGCCCAACTGTTCGTTTTTGATGCCACTACCCAAAACCTTTCAATCGAAAAAAATGCTAATGGTTGCTCGACGCGGCCTACTGGCTTTTCTCATTATGTTTTGTGCTGCGTTTGCATCGCTCGCCGAGGAATTAGCCGATGAACAAGGAAGCGTTAGTCAGGCTGAGCAAATCACCGCCCCAAGCACTATCGTTGAGCCAACCGAGTCGCTCGAGACGACCGATGAACAACAGAATGTCGACAAACATGCTGAATGTGATGCGCCGACTGAGCACTCCCAGCGCATAGACCGCATCAGGCGCGCCACGCACCAACGTTTGTGCAATACGGTCAAGGCGATAGATAGTTGGTTTGGTGATGACCATGAATTCGAGGACGAAGACTTTACTGCCATGGTGTCAGTCGGCTTTGATCAAGATGAGGACGACGGCTTTGATCCGCGGTTGCGAGTCCGCGTAAAAACCGAATTACCCAATGTGAGTTCCCGATTCAATGCGTTCATCGGTCGGGTTGATGGCGACAGCTATATCAGTAACACCGAGACTCGGGGAAATCGTGTGAGTAACGTAGGGCTGCGTTCCAACGATGACCAAGAAAATGACTGGCTTATTGGTCTTGGTTATCGACGCGCAAAGGAAGATAAAAACGGATTGGATTACTCGGTCGGTGCCAAACTCAATTCAGGTTTGAGTCCTTATGCCCAAGTTGCTTATCGGCATAATTTTATGGAAGGCGACAACCATCACTGGCGCACCCGCCAAACAGTTTTCTGGAAAAAAACGGAGAAATTTGGCTTTAGTAGCCGGCTCAACTACAACTACTACCTAGGCGACCACGACATTTTCGAGTGGACCACCGACGTCAAGTACACCGAAGAAGAAGAGCAATGGGAGTGGATAACCAGCACAGCCCTGCATCATTCATTTACTTCGAAGCGCGGCATTTCGTCCCGCGTATACGCTCGCGGTGAAGAAAACATTGAAGTTGATGTGCCCGAATTCGGCGTCACGTTCACCTATATCACTCCCATTTGGCGTGAATGGTTCATCATGGAAGCGGGCATCGATTTTCGTTGGGAACGCGAATTTCAAGCGCAGGAAAGCTATCAAAGTAAAACGCAAGTGGGAATTCAATTTGAAATGCTCTTAGGTGATTACTACCGTCGTTATCGCAAAGTCGATTAGATATCTGAGATTCGAAATCGGACCGCTTACATAGCGTGGCTCAATATATAAAGCGTGAGATTCACGATATTGATACCCACTACTAGTCATGCTTGGCTCATCTCGCGTTCCGCATGACATTATCTGGCACTATAATCGTGCCGCTCACTCAAATTTTCTGTAACTGAATCGATCTAAATTATGAGTTTTCATCCCCCAAAACGCACACTCATGGGTCCTGGCCCATCTGATGTTGACCCACGCATATCCGAAGCACTTGGCCGCCCCACTATAGGACACTTAGACCCCGCGTTTATTCAACTAATGGACGAAATTAAGGTCCTATTGCAATACGCTTTTATGACCGAAAATGCGTTAACTCTGCCGATTTCCGCTCCTGGATCGGCCGGCATGGAAGCCTGTTTCGTTAATCTAATCGAACCCGGCGATAAAGTAATCGTGTGTCAAAATGGCGTGTTTGGTGGCCGCATGCGCGAAAATGTAGAACGCAGCGGAGCCATCGCCATTATGGTTGAAGACGCATGGGGCACCGCCATCGATCTAAACAAGGTCAGCGACGCCATTGCCGCACACCAAGACGCCAAAATTCTAGCTTTTGTGCATGCAGAGACCTCCACGGGGGTGGAGAGCGACGCGCAGGCACTGTGTGCCATGGCAAAAGCGCATGGAATGCTTTCGATTATGGATACGGTTACTGGGCTCGGCGGCGTTAAAGTTGCGGTTGATGAGTGGGGCGCCGATGCTGTCTACAGTGGCTCGCAAAAATGCTTGTCGTGTACTCCAGGCCTATCGCCCGTAACATTTAGCCCTGCCGCGACTGAGGTAATCAAGTCGCGCACTACAAAAGTGCAGAGCTGGTTCTTAGATATGAATCTTGTGATGGGCTATTGGGGCGGTGAAGCGAAGCGCGCCTACCACCATACCGCTCCCATCAATGCACTCTATGGCCTGCATGAGGCATTAACTCTGCTTAAAGAGGAAGGTTTGGAGCAGAGTTGGGCCAGACACGCGCGCAATCATCAAGCACTCAAAATAGGCTTGGAAGCCATGGGACTTCGCTTGCCTGTTGCGACTGCTGTGCGGCTTCCACAACTCAATGCGGTCACTGTGCCGGAAGGCGTCGACGAAGCGGCTGTTCGTAATCACTTGCTCAACGAGTTCAGTTTAGAAATTGGCGCTGGGCTCGGCGCGCTCGCGGGCAAAGTTTGGCGTATTGGTCTCATGGGATTTAGCTCAAAACCCAGCAATGTGCGATTGTGTCTGGGCGCACTCGAAAGCGCCCTGCTTGCGCAAGGGTTTAAATTACCCGCCGGCGCAGCCGTACAAGCGGTTAATGAGTTTTACTCTAGCTAATGCTCGCTTGCCTTGCATACGACAATTAAGCGACTCAGTTAAACACGGCTAGGCAAACGAGCGTGCGGCGCATCATCCGCTCACTAGGGATGGTTGACTACGAGTCCCGCCGCACTCCTTGGCCCTATTGTAATTCGAACCATTCGAGTTAATGTATCTCAAGTGTCGAGCTCGCCGCGCTACCCCTACATTGGCTCTACCCCAGCCACCCACTATCGAGCGGAGATTGACGGTTTAAGGGCCATTGCCGTGCTCGCAGTGGTACTTTACCACCTTGACGTTCCGTACTTTGCCGGCGGCTTTGTCGGTGTAGACGTATTCTTCGTTATTTCGGGCTTTTTGATTACACGCCTGCTCGTCGCCGAATACGCTGCAAAGGGTAGTATTAATTTTAGGCATTTTTATTTACGCCGAGCGCGACGTTTACTACCCGCTCTATTTACCGTCTTAGGTGTCTGCGCATTAGTCACTAGCTTGCTGTTCTCTCCCTTGCTTTTGCGCGACTTCGGCGAGGCATTAATCTACGCCGTTCTGTCCTTTTCAAACGTACTATTTTATCTGCAGAGCGGCTACTTCGACGCCAGCGATCAGCACAAGGCACTCCTGCATACATGGTCACTTGGGGTGGAAGAGCAGTTCTACTTAATATGGCCAGCGCTCATTGCGTTACTGGCAGCCAACCGCAACAGACTCATTAGAGTGCTGATCAGCGTTGGCCTCATTAGCCTTATCTTTGCCATTTTGCTGATCGATGGCCACGCAAGCGCCGTATTTTATTTAATGCCTTTGCGCATCTATGAGTTCGTAATGGGGGCACTGCTTGTGTTTTTGCCTTGCACGTCCAACGGCGTGGGAAATAAGAGCCGATTGCTTGTGATGCGCAACGTTCTGGCTGGCGCGGGTTTAGGCCTGATAGCGACAGCGAGCATTTTTTTCAATGAAAGCACCGCGTTCCCTGGCATTAACGCCCTACTTCCATGTATGGGTGCCGTGCTCTGCATCTACTTTGCGCAACGAAATACTATTCAGCGGGTTCTGTCTGTTAAACCGCTGGTAATGCTTGGTTTATTAAGCTACTCACTTTATTTAGTGCATTGGCCACTCATTGTCTTATATCGATATTGGCTGCAGCGCGAACACCTGAGCGGCGCAGATCAAGCCATATTGCTTACGACATCACTGCTCGCTGCTTGGCTTCTATTCCATTTTATTGAAACACCGATGCGCAAACCAACAGCGCAGAATCGTCGTTTTATAAGGGCACTACTATTAACCGCGTTACTGCTCATCGCACTCGGTGCAAGCATGCTAAAGATGAACGGTTGGGCATGGCGGCACAGCGACTATCATCAGCTGAATGTGAAGCTGATCGAAAGTGGTGTGGCGAAGCGTGACAGTGTTCGGTGGGCACGCTGCGTTAAGAAAGGCGTGGAAGTCTGTGACGTTCCGAGCACTACACAGATCAATGGATTGATAGTCGGTGACAGCCATGCCCTTGATGCGTGGAACGCGATGGAAAGACTATACCCGAACCACGACCTCAGCCTCTCTGAAATGGGTGGCTGCCCGCCCTATCACAACGTCGCGGCAATTTTTCCCAACCCAAACGCACATCCCGATTTACCCACCTGTCTTACTCTCAACGGCACACGTTACGACCTTAACTACTTGAATCAATTTGACTACATCGTAGTCAATGTCGTTCGTAGCTGGTACACCGAAGAACATCTTCTAGAGTACTTAAGCTTTTTAAAAAGCAGCGGGCAGCAGAAGGTGTTGGTGTTTGGTTATTACTTTGTGTTGTCTAAAGATCTACCTGAAATCGTCGCTCGGGGTGAAAACGTTCGCGATTACATCAGGGTTTATGATAAGGGTGATGATTGGTTGCGCGAGCGCGTGGAAGCGCTGGGCTATCTGTTTATCAGTAAGCGGGATGCGCATTGCGAGGCAGGTAGCGCAAGGTTAGGCCAGCACACTCAATATTCGCATTGTCCCATCTTTAACGAACAGGGCGTGCCATTCACGTTCGACCAGCACCATCTTTCTTACGATTTTGGCGCAAAACTGGCCGAGCATAGGCGCACGGATATTGATGCATATCTAGATTTGGCTACGCCTTTAGCGCCAACCGACACGCCCCACAAAGGCGGGGCGCATTAGTCCGCATGCCCACTCAGAACAAGGTATGGACACTCACGAAACGGACGCAGGGTTGTGAGTCGCGAGCTTTACCTTGGTGCAGAGGCATGCAGGGCTGTAGCACGTGATTGCGTGCTTTATTAACCCAATAAATGCTCAACCGCCGCGCGTTCTTCACGCAATTCCTTCTCAGTGATGCTCATGCGTGCTCGGCTAAAGTCGCTGATCTCGAGCCCTTGTACAATTTCGTACTCGCCCCCTTTGCAGGTCACAGGATAAGAATAAACAATGCCTGGCTCAATCCCGTAACTACCGTCGCTGGGGATTGCCATGCTCACCCAATCACCGTCGGCGGTCCCCATCGCCCAAGTACGCATGTGATCAACGGCCGCACTGGCTGCAGAAGCCGCGCTGGATGCTCCTCGTGCCTTGATAATTGCGGCGCCTCGTTCTTGCACTACGGGTATAAAGTCGGCCTCTAGCCATGCTTGATCAACCAAGGCGCTTGCCGCCTTTCCTTTGACCGTGGCATTCGAAACATCTGGATATTGGGTGTTGGAATGATTACCCCAGATAGTCATGCGCTGAATATCAGTGGTGTGTGTGCCCGTTTTTGCGGCCAACTGGCTCAGCGCACGATTGTGGTCTAAACGCGTCATCGCGGTAAATTGACGCGGATTAATATCAGGCGCATTGCATGATGCAATCAGTGCATTTGTATTCGCTGGATTACCCACAACGAGCACTCGAATATCTCGGCTCGCCACTTTATTAATGGCCTTGCCTTGCACCGAGAAGATGGCTGCATTCGCTTCTAACAAATCTTTTCGCTCCATGCCTGGGCCGCGAGGGCGGGCACCCACTAATAAAGCGTAGTCGCAGTCCTTAAAGGCCACGTCTGGGTCATCCGTGGTGATCACATCGTGAACCAACGGGAACGCGCCGTCTTTGAGCTCCATTACCACTCCTTCTAAGGCCCCCATTGCGGGCGTGATTTCTAACAATTGCAGAATCACGGGTTGATCAGGGCCCAACATCGAACCTGAAGCTATTCGAAACAACAAGGCATAACTAATCTGCCCCGCTGCACCTGTCACAGTAACGCGTACTGGTGATTTCATAAAAAACCCTCGTAGAAGAAAATAAATGTCGTGTTTTAAAGATCGCGAAGTGTACTAAAAATGCGTCATTGAAGCCAACAAATGGGCGTGTCGACACCCACAAATAGACTCAAATCCGACGCTTGACCGACAAGATATTAGGAAGCTGCGCAAGCTTCGCTAGCAGTCTGCTCATCAGTTCAAGGCTAGCGACTTCAACCATGGTTTGCATTGTCACGGACTGATCTTTCTTTTCTGTGCGGGTATTCATCTCCAACACATTTATTTTCTCTTCGGCAAACACATTGGAAATATCGCGAATGAGCCCTTTGCGGTCGAACGCTCGAATTAAAATAGTCATCGGGTAAGTTTTCTCATCATCTTTGCCCCAGTTAACTTCCACTACTCGCTCACCCGCTTTGTGTTGTTGATACAGCAAATTGGGGCACGACTCCCGATGAATCGTAACGCCAGAACCGCGTGTCACGAAACCCAGCACACGATCTCCAGGCACGGGCTGACAACAACGCGCCAGGTTGGTCATTAAGTCCGAAACGCCTTGCACAGACACATCACCCTCCACCACATCATCGTTGGCTGCACGATGTGATGGGCGAATTTTAATATCCAGTAACTCATCACCCTCTTGTGGTTCGGGCTTGAGTAGTCGTTGTGCCACCACCGCAGCACGACCCGGACGAATAGAACCGTCGACTATCTTAAAAAACAGTTCTTCAGCATTCTCGACACCGAGTTTACTGGCCAACAACTCGAGCGAGACCCCCGTCACATTCATACGGTCGAACTCTCGCTCAAGTATATTGCGGCCGTGGCTGATCGTGGCGTCGCGATTTTCATGTCGGAACCAATGTTGAATGCCTGCGCGCGCACGGCGACTCTGCGCATAACCTTTATTCGGGTCGAGCCAATCCAAGCTTGGGCCGCCCGTTTTAGACGTAACAATGGTCACTTGCTGACCATTGCTTAACTTAGTCGTAAGCGGCACCATTTTACCGTTAATCTTGGCGCCCCTGCAGCGGTGACCGACTTCGGTATGAATCGCATAGGCAAAATCAATGGGCGTCGATCCAGCCGCTAAATCAATGACGCGGCCTTTGGGACTAAACACATAAACGCGATCTTCGAAGACTTCGTCCTTTACGCGATCAACAAAATCGCTGGCATCGGCAACTTCGTCCTTCCATTCTAGTAACTGACGCAACCATAGGACTTTAGCGTTAACCGCCTCATCCGCTTGTCGATTACCTTCTTTGTAACGCCAGTGCGCCGCAATGCCCAGCTCATTGTATTCATGCATAGCATGCGTGCGGATTTGCACTTCAACGACTTTACCGCCGGGGCCAATTACCGCAGTGTGAATTGAGCGGTAATTATTCTCTTTAGGCGTAGCAATATAGTCATCAAATTCGCCCGATATATATTTCCATTGAGTGTGGATCAAGCCTAGAGCGGCGTAACACTCCTGTACGGAGTCCACTAAAACGCGTACGGCTCGAACGTCAAATAATTGTTCAAACTCAAGCCCCTTCTTACGCATTTTGTTCCAAATACTAAAGATGTGCTTGACCCGCCCCTGCACCTGCGCCTCAATGCCCGCCTCTTTAAGATGTTGCTGCAGTTCGCCGATGAACCCATCAATGAATGATTGTCGATCAACTCGACGCTCCGAAAGCTTTTTGGCAATGCTGGTATAGATTTCGGGCTCAATATAGCGAAAAGCTAAGTCCTCTAGCTCCCACTTGATCTGCCAGACGCCTAAGCGATTGGCCAGTGGCGAAAAAATCTCCAATGTTTCGGTTGCCACACGACGTTGTTTTTCTTCGTGGACCGCCCCCAGCGTGCGCATATTGTGCAGGCGATCGCACAACTTAATGAGCACCACGCGCACATCGTCCACCATCGCCAGCATCATTTTTCGAAGGCTCTCGGCTTTGGCGTTCTGATTTCGCTTTTGCTGAGCCTCGTCGGAAAATTCCTGAATAACTTCCATTTTAGTAACGCCATCAACCAACTGCGCTACGTTAGCACCAAACTCCTTGCTAAGGTCCTCGAGCGTAACCTCAGTGTCTTCCACTGTATCGTGCAACAGGGCGGCAATAACACCATCCGCATCCAAACCAAGCTCGTGAACAATGGCTGCAACGGCAAAGGTATGATTTACATAGTCCTCGCCGGATCGCCGAATTTGTCCTTGGTGCGCTTCAATCGCATAGTAAGCGGCTTTCTCAATGCGCTCTATGTCCGCTTCCGAACGACCAATACTAATCTGCGCAAGCCACGCATCAACGTGGTTCGCGGGAAGTTCCATCTCTGAAACCGACTTTACAGAAGCAAGCACCATCTAAATTCTCGGACTTTGAAGCACGCGTAAAATTCGCTGTATTAGGTTGAGGTTACGTTTTATTACATTAGTTTTGGCCGCATGACACAGCGGTAAAATGGCCTTTTCAAGTTGGCTCTCGACGTAATAACGGCTCGAAATCCATAATTGCTTAACAGTTGTTAAAGACCTTACTGAGAATTAATGTAACTCCTCAGTTGTACGCGCTAATTCGTTATTTTTCAAGCGCTTATAGGGATCAATAGCGTATTTTTTTACGCACCGATAACCTGAGTTCGCTACCGCTCAGTTCTGCTCTGCACAATAACGCTCGACATCATACTCGCTTTATCATTGAGCTCTTGATATTCATCTCCTGCACATGAATCAAGCACTAAGCCTCCGCCGGCGCTAAAACGGACCACGCCATCCCGCAAAACCATCGTGCGGATCGCAATATTGGTCTCAAGGTTGCCATCCACACCAATGTAGCCAATCGCGCCACAGTAGAGCCCTCGACGACTCGATTCTAGCTCTTCAATGATTTGCATCGCGCGAATTTTAGGCGCGCCAGTAATTGATCCGCCAGGGAAACAACTCTTAAGTAAATCAAGTGCGTGAAGATCATCCCGCAAGCGCCCAACCACGGTGGAGATAAGATGGTGTACGTTAGCAAAACTGTGCAGTGCAAACAGTTTGGGGACCTTCACGCTACCTAACTCGCAGCAGCGACTTAAGTCGTTTCGCATAAGGTCCACAATCATAAGATTTTCAGCGCGATCCTTTGCGCTGTTGAGCAGCGCGTCAGCCGCCATGCGGTCTTTAAACTTTGAGCGATGGTCACGCGGGCGTGTACCTTTAATGGGGCTGGTTACAACTTGCTGCTCGCGACACTGTATAAAGCTTTCAGGAGAATTAGACAAGATAGTCGCAAACGGCAGATGAAGGTAAGCGGCATATGGCGCTGGGCTGGCGCTGCGCAGTTTCATATAGGTCGGCCACGCTTGACCGAGCACTTTGGCACTAAATCGCTTAGTAAGATTTACTTGATAGCAATCTCCAGCACGGATGTAACGTTGCACTTGATCGAATTTAGTCTGATACGTGGCAAAATCCATATCCGAAGTAATGGCATCGGTATGCCAAACATCCGTAT
>CAYOXK010000016.1:0-13768 GCA_964407915.1 uncultured Gammaproteobacteria bacterium | reverse complement strand
TCACGCGGGTTGCTTGCGCGTACGACACGATCGACCGCATGCTTCGTGATCAAAATTCGCTGCGTTTATCTGCTCGATATAAGACTGCCACTCGGCCACCGTTGATTCAACATGAGGATAGTCCCCGCACCAGATAATCGCGGTGGACTGCTCAATATGATCTACCACCACTACGACTGGATAGAGCCCCATAGCGATATCAGGCAAGTTTTCGTGGTCAATGCCTAGGGTTGAAATCGATTCCAAATTACGTGCGAAATCATACGCAAAATAGCCTATCAAACCGGGCAAATAGGCGGGCTTTGGCTCGGCAAAGTTCGTATCAATCTCGCCCAACAACGAGCGCAAAAGCGGGAGAGGATCGTCCGTAACATGAGCCTCAACCAAGTTTACCTGGGGACGCGTGATATGCGCTGTGCCCTCGTGATAAATCATTTGAGCACTCGGGGCAAATGCCAAGACATCATAGTCAGCATGCTTACGGCGCAAATGACGATTATCGTCCGTAACACCCGAGTCAAGAAACATCGCCCAAGGGCGATCTGCCACCTTGGCAAATAAGCGGGCGGAGTCGAGATAGGCAAATGTTTGCGACTTTAATGGCATGACTTACTCTATACCCGCAAACAATTCGCGTAAAACCGAGGTGGCAAATTGGCCTCGATGCAAACTAAATTCTAAAGTGCACTGCAACATTCCGACGGTAGGCGAGGCATTGAACGTCCAGTTCAGTTGCTCAACTTTGGCACGAATTGGACGACGTTGATATTCCAGCCCAAAACGTTCCAAACCCTCACGAATAAGCGTGTATGGCGCTAGTACAGTCTGCTCCCAGTCTAATTGTGCCGGAGCCTTATCTCGCCATTTTTGACTCCCGCGCCCCCATAAAGCGGCGGTTGGGTGAACGTCTAGCTCCGCCAAACGTTGCTGACTATCGTCGGTGGCTAAAAACACGCTAGCCGAACCATTTAAATTAAGCCATTCGTCCACTTCCGCACTCGCGAAGCGATTGTTCGCGATGCGCTGCGAGACCAACTCATTAAACAGCCAGCTGCGGGCGGCCGACAGCAATATACTCTTGAGCGGCCGAGCTATGCCACTTGCGCCGTCCCTAAACATCTCGCAGGCTTTGATCATATTTTGTGCGTCGCGACCAAACCGCTGCGCACCAAAATAATTCGGCACACCGAACTGTGCAATCATCTCGCAACGGGCGCTCACGGCCGATTCTGCTGACAACGGGATGTCATCCACCGTAATGCTGAAACGATTACTGCGATGCGCCCCTCGACGTAACTTCTTATTGTGCTTGTCCTGCTCTATAACTTCTACGCTAGCAGGTAGCTCTTTGGCATAGTCGATTGGCGTGCCCTTTGGTCGCCACACAGTAAAGGTTTGCGTAGTAATGGCGCGATTGTCTTTTAGGCCTGAAAAACTTACCGCCGAGCGGGCTACTTTAGCTATGCGCGCTAATTGGTCCGCGACCGCTTGTGAGTTTGCATTGGTTTTACGGATCACTAACCAATCGTGCTCGCCGCTGCCATGAGCTGTAAAGCCTAACTCTTCGACCACCACAAAGTCGGTCGCTTCCTTGCGAATAAAGCCAGCGCAGACCGGGCCACCGTGCACAAAGTGCCGATGACTTAATAGTGTTTGCCAATCCATTCGTAAACAATTTCATTAAACAGCAATACGCGAACTATATCGTTATATAATGTGCCTTCACAGTGAAAGTCTCACAAACATCTTATTCGGGGCTAGGTTCGGGCTCAGGCAAATTTAAACCGCTCACGACCAACGAGCGAACGATTGCTACCACTTTTCGATAGAGGATTCATATGGAACAAATTGCAGTTTTTGCCCTACTCCTGCTGGCCATCATTATCTTGCGTTCAGCGATTATCATCGTGCCTCAAGGCTTTCAGTTTACGGTCGAGCGTTTTGGACGCTACACCAAAACTCTGAAACCAGGTTTGGCTTTTATCCTACCGTTTGTCGATCGCGTGGGTCAAAAAAAGAACATGATGGAGCAGGTGCTCGATGTGATGTCACAGGAAGTCATCACGCGCGACAATGCGGTAGTCAGGGTGGATGGTGTCGTGTTTTATCAAATCATCGATGCGGCCAAAGCGTCCTACGAAGTTAGCCAACTCGAAAACGCTATCCTGAACTTAACCATGACCAACATTCGTACCGTATTGGGGAGCATGGATTTAGACGAATCGTTGTCAAAACGCGACACCATTAATACCGCCTTATTACACGTCGTCGACGACGCTACCACGCCTTGGGGCGTTAAAGTAACGCGGATTGAGATTAAAGACATCGCCCCTCCACAGGACTTGGTCGACGCAATGGCTCGCCAAATGAAGGCTGAGCGGGAAAAGCGTGCCGCGATTTTAGAATCCGAGGGCATAAAACAGTCCGAAATTCTGAAGGCTGAAGGCGATAAGACGGCCGCAATCTTACAAGCGGAAGGTCGTAAAGAGGCCGCCTTTCGAGATGCTGAAGCGCGCGAGCGCGAAGCCGAAGCCGAAGCGCGTGCTACACAAATGGTGTCGGAGGCCATTAGCAATGGCAACGTACAAGCCGTTAATTACTTCGTCGCACAAGAGTATATGCAAGCGCTGAAAGCAATCGCGAGTGCGAACAATCAAAAAGTGATTTTTATGCCGCTGGAGGCCGCGAGTGTGATTGGTAGCATCGGCGGCATAACGGAGTTGGCCAAGGAAGCCTTCGCGCATACCGAGCCCAAGCAACCCAAATAAGTAATCGAGTGGGGCGACTCCCCTAACGTATAAGGAGGATTGTATGTTCGAACTCACCGCATGGCACTGGTTTACGCTAGCCTGCATACTGTTGGTATTGGAGATAACAGTACCCGTCGCATTTTTTCTCTGGATGGCGGCGGCGGCACTCGCCTCCATGCTGGTCGCTTTACTCTGGCCTTCACTCGGTTGGCAGGTCGAGATGGGTCTTTTCTCGGTATTTGCCCTACTCTCAGCCATTATCTGGGCCAAACGGCCGAAACAAGACGTTGTTACAGACCAACCGGGGTTAAACGAACGTAACTATCAATATCTCGGAGCCACGGTCGTGGTGTGTAACGAAATTAAAAATGGCGTGGGTAAAGTCAAAGTAAACGACAGTATTTGGAAAGCCAAAGGGGGCGATGCTAAGGTGGGTACGCAAATGCAGGTAGTGCGCGTCGAAGGCAGTGTTTTTCACGTTGAACCACTGTGAATTCTGGAATACTCCGTCCCGTATTTTACTTTTGCCTAATTCCAATGCCGGCGGTCGGTTCGGCAACCTACGCGCTGTCTCTTAGATGAAGTCCATTTATCAGAGTAACTCACATTAATCGGTTATTGATGAGTCTTGCTCGCATTTACTTAAATTTACTATGACTCCAATTTTTAAGATTCATTCTTCATCAGGACGCTTATCCGCTTACCTGCCTTTAGTATTAGTTGCAGCCATCGCACTCGCGATTGGGCTATGGGTGCAGCAACAACAAGCGCATGCGCCCAATGAAGTTCCCGATTTTGAGCGCATTATTTTGTTACCCACTCCACGCATCATTAGCGACTTTGCCCTGACTGACGAAGCTGGGCAAATATTGGACAAAGCTGCATTACAAGGTCAATGGAATCTGTTGTTTTTCGGTTTTACCCACTGCCCCGACATCTGCCCTACCACCATGCTCACCTTAAAAAATGTGCGGCAAAATCTAGAGGCTAAGCAGCAGTGGCCAAACTTACGAGTCATTATGGTGAGTGTGGATCCTGATCGTGATACGCCCGAGCGCTTGGCTCCCTATGTTCAGTATTTTCATCCAGAGTTTAAGGGCGTTACGGGCGCCGTTGAGGTTATAACCAACTTTGCCAAGGAACTCGGTATTTTGTTTGTGAAAAACGCAGCGGATGCAGATGGCTATTACGATGTCGATCACAGCGTGAGCATGATTCTAATCAACCCGCAGGGACACTACGCGGGTGTGATCACTGCGCCGCATGAAGCCAAGAGCTTAGAAGTTGATTTAGCGAAGTTAGCGACGTATATCCAAGCACAACCACTGAATGCCAGCAGCTCCGATCAAACTGAGCAAACGGCAGAAGCGAGCGCCAGCCCGCCTCGCTATGTGGCAAACTTAGATCAATCGGTAACCGTTGCAAATGCTTGGGTACGCGCGGCTCCAGCGAATAGCCCCGCACTATCAGCTTATCTTGAGTTGAGCAACACTGCAGATCAAGCGCTAAACATTGTGGGAGCATCGAGCCCGTTATTCGATAATGTAATGATCCATGCCACGGTCATCGAAGACGGGGTCGCAAGCATGAACCATTTGGACGAGTTGACGGTTGCCGCCAAGTCCAGCACGAGTTTTGTACCTATGGGGCAACACATTATGTTGATGGGCGCGTCTCGCACGCTAAAGCTCAACGACGCCGTGCCGATTACGTTGCATACGGATGCAGGCGACATCAATTTTGTAGCGCTGGTAGCCGAACAAGCCCCTGAATAAGCGTAACGCCCACAGCTAACATAGAAATACTGGAACTGGGCAGTCAATCGATTGATTGCGCTAGCTGCGGTTTGATTGATGAGTGTGATTGCACGTTGCTGAATGGGGGCTGTAGGCAGTTAAGACTACCCTCGCAGCGCGTTCGCACCAAAAAAAAGGACGCCACGGTTAAATGGTCCAGTGCACCGCGTTACTGATTTGTTGGTCAGCTACCTCTAAACCGCGCGCATTACGGCTTACAATGATTATATTGCCGCCCTTTACAGGTTTTATCCGTGCCATATATCCGTGCATACTTAAATCCTGTAAGGCCGGCATTGACTCACCGCGCAGGTAAGCAAACGTCACTTGCCCATCGGCCGTATCAAGTGTGGCGTGTAAGCCCTGATACTCGCCCATCGGACAAATTTTGCCAAACTGCAAGTTTTCCATGTAGCGAATCTGCATTGCCCCATCATACGCAGCGAGCAGCGCATTTACAGAGCGATTAGCGCGTTCGGCGCCCCACACTTCGGTTACAGGCACTTCTTCAACGTGTTCCATCACCGCGGACAAAAGACGGTTATAGTCCTCAGTAATCTGCGCAGGAGGCACCGCCCGATTTACGAGTAGCACCAGCGATACTAACATGACGGCAACCAAACTAGCCGCGATAGCGCGTGGTCGCCGAATAGGCTGATGAGCGCCCTCTTCGTGCTCATTTAATATCTGATTTAATTGAATTTTGGCTATGAGTTCTTTTGGAACACTCACGTCTAAACTATGTGCGAGGTCTGCATCCATTTTACGCACACTGCCAACGTACTTTAAACACTTGGCGCACAGTTTGCCATGCTCGATAAAGGATGGTTGTTGGCTATTGGGCTCCGACAGCGCAAGCCGCTTAAACTCTAAACAATCCATTGAATGCGCAGTGCTCATAAGTCACCCACCACGCCCAAAGCGGGCGTTTGTTCATGCCCTAAAATCTGTCTCATTTTCTTTCTAGCTCTAAACAATCGCGTCATAACAGCGCTCGAACTTACGCCCAAAATGGCAGCAATTTCGTCGCACGAAAACCCACCAAGCACCTGCATTTCAAGCGGATCACGGTACTCGTCGGGGAGTTTTTTAAGTGCGTTTCTAAGTGCAAAAGCCTCGGGGGTATCATCGTAGCCAAGCTGTTCATCGGCGATGCCATCCATTGATTCTAAGTCTTGATACTCAAACCGCTTACGCTCGAACTGTCGAGCGTGCTCTCTGCGAAAAATGGTAAACAGCCATCCTTTGGCGGCTTTCGCCTCACGCAAACTGTCTAACGATTTCCACGCACGCAAAAATGCTTCTTGCATGACATCCTCGGCCATCGCTTTATCTTTACACAACCACAACGCATATTTGTATAGGTCTGTCGAGTGCGCCTCGATCAACAAGGCGTATTTACGGTTTTTATCCATCGTGTCGTAATTGACCTGATCTGGCCCACTTTCATTACTTATTTCAGGCATATTTACGAACCTTTTAGCAAAAAAGATTTGAGCGCACTGAGCACCGCTGCGGGTTGCTCTATATGCAACCAATGCCCCGCAGCGGGGATCGACACAAGCTCCGCATTCGGAAACAGTTGTCGGATAGAGCCTTGATGTTTGTCATCCACGTACACCGACAAAGCCCCCCGCACAAATAAGGTAGGCAGGTTGAACTGTAGGTCTAGGTTAGACGTCGAAACTGGAAACCCGATAATCTCCTCCATAAAATCGTGCAACACTCGCAAATTTAAACGCCAGACATACGCACCAGGAGAACCCGTTAGACTTTGCAGCAAAAACAGTCGCGTAGCTTTATCGGGAATAGCATCGGCCAGCAAGCGATCAGCCTCACTGCGCGAGGATAAATCGTGTACGTCTAACTCCAGCATTGCTGCTAAAAACGGCGCATGTGAATGCGTATAGGTTACGGGAGCTATATCCAACACACTTAAACTGATCACGCGTTGAGGGTGCCAAAGAGCGCAGAGCATTGCCACCTTCCCACCCATGCTATGCCCAATAAGGTGAGCCTGCAGTACGCCTAAGCTGTCGATAAATTCAACTAAGTCCGCCACCATATCCGCATAGGTATGCGAATCGCTGTGCGGCGATTCGCCGTGATTGCGCTGATCAATTACGTAAACATCCCCTATCTCACTCAATTGTTGCGCAAAGGAACGCCAATTACGTGTGGAGCCAAAAAGACCGGGGATTAAAACCACAGGAGCAGCCAATTTTGCCTTAGAATTGGGCTCGGCGCTGGTAGGCGCTGCGTGCTTTTGAAAGTAGAGTTTCATCGCTCGTATCATAGCAATATTTTGCGTCGCATTCTTGCTCCGCCGTTCCGAGGCGGCAGCGTTAAAGTGCCAAGCGCACCAAACACTTTTTAAATGCGTTTCTAATTAATCACACATACGCCGAGGCCATTATGTGGGAACTTGCTCTACTGTTGCTTACCGGCATTGCCACGGGCTATTTAAATGTAATGGCCGGCGGGGGGTCGATGTTGTCGGTACCGATTATGATTTTTTTAGGCGTACCGGGCACGGTGGCTAATGCCACCAATCGCATCGCCATATTGCCGCAAAACTTCGCCGCGGTGATTGCTTTTGCGCGCAAAGGTTTTGCCAATTTCAGACTCAGCCTGAGCTTAGCCCTCTGCACCCTACCGGGAGCGCTTATTGGATCTTACGTGGCGACCAAAATTTCCAACGACAATTTCAACACTCTGCTAGCGGTTATTATGGTTGCGGTACTGATTATTATGTCATTGCCGGATGGGCATACAGCACCACCCCAAACCGATGACGAGCGCACTGCAAACGTGACGATATCTCGAACCCGCATGATCTGGGGGCATGTCTTGATGGTTGCTATTGGCTTCTGGGGCGGCTTTATTCACATTGGCGTGGGCTTTCTGTTAATGCCGGTCCTGAATCGTGTACTGCAAATGGACTTAGTGACCACTAACTCACATAAAGTATTCATTGTGCTGGTGTATACGGCGGTGGCGCTGATGGTATTTTCATCGCAATTGAGCTTAAACTGGAGTTACGGCTTGGCACTTGCGCTCGGTACAATTACGGGTGGGACACTCGCCGCTAATGTGCAGATCAAACAAGGTGTGGGCACGATCAAGCTCACATTGAACTTGGTGATCGTTGCATTTATTATCAAATTGCTGTTTTTCTGAGCTAATGCCGTAGCTTCTTATAGACGCCGTAGCTCCCTGTAATAATCGACTTCCGTATCGAGTCCTTCAACAAAACGACGCACCAAGTCTAAGGCCATGGCGCTTACCATGCGTACGAACACACCTCTCGCTACGGGCAAGAACAGTTGTCGCACGCGCATGTCGTTTACACGGCCAAAGGCAATAAAGACGGTGCCCACCGGCTTCTCTGCGGTTCCCCCATCTGGCCCAGCGATGCCCGAAACAGCGACGGCTATTTGCGATTGACTGCGTGCAAGCGCACCGAACGCCATCTCTAACACCGTCTCTTTACTCACGGCACCGTGCTGCTCGAGAGTCTCAGTGCACACAGCAAGTACTGCATGCTTTATGTCATTTGAGTAGGTCACAAAGCCCGCTTTGAATACTCGTGAACTCCCCGCTTCGCTGGTAATAAGCGATGCAATTGTGCCGCCCGTACATGACTCGGCCGTCACAAGGGTTAAATTTTTACCCAACAAACTCTGTTGTACGGCAAAAGGCAACGACGTATTGTCCTCGCCCAGATAGTAATCGGCGAAGCGGTCACGCAAACGCTGTGCCCACAGGTGATTCGCCGCCTGTAAGTCGGCGCCGACCGTAGTCACTTTTAATTCCAGCACAGGCATTTGCACTCTAAAACCTAAACCCACTTGCGCTGGCCAGTCTGGAAAATCCTGATTAATAATGTCTTGTAATCCCGATTCCGAAATTCCAAAAATTCGGATGCGCGAAATCGTGCTAGTGGCGCTGATTTGCCCCTTTGCCCGGATACGAGGTAATACCTCGTCTTCGACCATCGGCTTAAACTCAGACGGCACTCCGGGAGTACACAACACTAAACACGCATTGACGTTTAGCGCAAAACCCACCGCCGAGCCATGCGGATTGGCGATTACGTCACAACCTAAAGGTAAATCCGCTTGCTTTAAATTAGATGGGGTTATCACAAAGCCGCGCTTGTCCGCCCACCGTTGCAAATGCTGCAACGCTTCTGGGTGTTGCGCCAAGGGTACGCCGGCCGCCTGAGCCAACGCTTGGGCTGTTAGATCATCAACCGTAGGTCCGAGCCCTCCATTAACCACCAGAATGTCCGCGCGCTGGGTTAAGTCTTGGATACTCTTTACTAACAGTGCAAGATCATCGCCCACCACCTGTTTAAGCTTGGGCACCAAGTTAAGATCTTTGAGTGATTGCGCGAGATAAGACGAATTAGAATCAACCGTGTCACCAGTCATTAATTCGTTACCGGTCAGCAGCAGAGCAATGTCCATAGGCTAAGTGTAAGACTCGCGGTGATTAACGTTGAAGCTCAACGCAATGAAAATGTTTAATGACCCTTGCTACCCGCGAGCAATTGCCGAGCCGCGTTCTGCATGCGAGTGCGTTGCCAAATTAAGCTGAATCGCCCACCACCTTTTTGCTGCCAAAGTACCGCCGAACGAATACCCGCCAGCAATAGTGTGCGCACCTGTACTGGCACATCGGGGCGCTGTAAAAACGACTCTTCACCATTCACGATAATTTGGGGACGCAGCACGCTCACAAACTCTTGATAAATTGCCGAGCACTCCGCTGGCAATTCATCTTTAGTAAATCGACTGAGATTTTCAACTTTTTGCGCGAATGCTTTAAATTTTTGCTCGTCGGCAAACAGTTGTCGTTGCAAGTGCAGTAACGACATAGCGTAGCGCAATACTTCTATATTGTCGGCTTGTGGCGATACCAATATGCCATCGGCCAGTGCGCTCAAGCCGCGCCGCACCCCATTTACACCGCCGTAAACCGCCGTGGTCGAGGCCGCATCTAAGATCAGCACTGACTGCAATAATACGTTGTAATCAACGAGATCTAGTTCGCCTTTACGGGCCAACGCCTGCACGCACAAACTGGCTTGGATTACGCCCGCGAGGGCAAGTGTACGTTCTTCTAAATGAGTCATAAGTAGTTCAGTTTGATTATGCAGTGTATAAGACAGTGCTTTAGTGTAGATCGCTGGCGTATAAAGCGTTTGGGGATTACCTCATTCGCGCGCTCCTATCAACATAGCACGATAAAATGCTAATTCGGCCGTCCATGCGCCAATATTGTTTTCAGGGTTCTTAAACCCATGCGCCTCATCGGCGTATTCGTAATACTCGTGCTCGATGCCCGCCTTAGACAAAGCGGCTATCCACTGGTGCGCCAATTGCACAGGCACGATGTTATCCAGCGCCCCTTGGAATATTGCCATAGGCGTGCGTAAGCGATGTATAAATTGAATCGGTGAGCGGGTTTGATAACGGCTCTCCTCGCGTGCAGCGTGCACTTCGTCAAATGCTTCGCCAAGAAGTCTGTCGGTATAGTGTTTTTCGAACTTATGGGTCAGTTGGGCGAGTGTAACGAGATCACCAATACCGTAATAGCTCGCGCCCGCCGCGAAGTGTTCTGGATATCGAGTTAAGGCTCTTAGTACGGCATAGCCCCCCGCACTTTTACCACGTATACACACAGCTCGAGGATCGATCAACCGTTCACCAGCTAAAAATTCAATCCCGTCAATAATGTCATCGCAATCCCGCTCGCCCCAGTGCCCGTACAAAGCATCGCGAAAATGTCTCCCATAACCACTGGAGCCACGATGGTTTACATCGATCACGGCAAAACCACTGGATGTCCAAAACTGTTTCTGTAGATCAAAGTGGCCATAAGCCCGCGCCGTTGGACCACCATGAACCATCACTAGCGCCGGCGGTAGCGCCTCGCATGCGTATTGGCCGTTGGCGGGTGGATAGTAAAACGCATATGCCACATCACCATCGCGCGTGGGATAGCGAATGTGCTCTGCCACACTCAGCTGGAAACCGAGTTTCGGTCGCGCAAACGCTAACGAATTGCCCAAGGTCGCGAGTGTGTCGCTTGCATCACCAAGCTCGGCAAAAAGTTGCCCACCTGTATCAACAGACCATAAAAGCACTCGAGGCGGTCCATCGACGGGTAGTTCAACAATCGCACCAGTGCCGTCAGAATTGGCGCTTAGGTGTTGCAATGTGCCTTGCGCCGGAATGAGCTGTTCCGAGTCTGTGCGAGGGTTGTAGATCCATAATGAATCACCCGCTGGGTCGGCTGCTATTCCCACATAGCACCCATTAGCAGCACCGGCTAAGCGAGTATCCCCAAACTGCCAATGTGGATAGCCAAACTCGCTTGTTATATGAGACAAGCGACGGCATTCGAGGGAATCCACATCAATACGGTAAACATTCCAGAAGTTCGCAAATTGGTCTTGCGCGTTGGCGAAATCAATGGCACACAATAATGGGCCTTGATCGCTAAACGATAATTGACAATAACTCGCCGACGGGTCATTCGGAACAGTGCGCACGTGTTCTAGGCAAACACCTTGCGCGTTGACGCTCAACGAGGCTAGCTTTAAGGTATTGGCGTCCCATGGCATATTGGGGTGCTGCCATTCGATCCACGCCACGTTCTGCTGCACTGGATCGAACACTAAGTTGGCATAAAAATCTGCGCCTTGCTGTAACTCCACCAATGACGCATCCGTTTGATCCAAGTGCAAAGCAACTATGACTGCTCGCGGTTCGGGTTTCTCAGGATGAGCGATCTCGGCGATCGCAAGTGCCAAAATCGGTGAAACTAGCTGCACATCGCTCAAGGCCACTGAGTACAACTCCCCAAGACCACCGTGTAAAGGACTCACCCGCTGCGGTATCGACATCTGTTGATTCGATACTTCGCAGCGATACAGGCATTTATCGCCACGGTTTACAAATAGGATAACGCTGCCAAACACCCAGAATGGTTTGCCCCCATATTCATGGATGTCGCTCTGTAGATCATACGGTTCTGGGGTTAACTGGGCAGGCAATGCTGTATCCCCACTAAGCGGCGCCAAACACAACACATTGCGTAATCGACCCGTGGCCGTATCGGGAATAGCGCGCAAATACAGTACTTGAGTACCGATTCTGTGTGGATACAACTTGGCCGCGCCGGGTTCGAAGACCTCTCGTAGCGATACTTCAGACTGCCAGAGCAAATGCGGGCGTGTGGTTTTAGTCATCTCTTTGCTGATGCGATCAAGGTCGCCTATCAAGTGAAGCTATTGCTTGCAGTCCGAGCAACGGGATTGACGCCGCGTGATGCGTTTACGGCGCATCGGCTGTTTTGGCCAACGGTATCCAAGTGATAATGCTATCTGGGCCTATTGCGTTTTGTTCAAAAAATGCAGGACTCACTTCTAAAGCGGCAACGATTGGCGCTTTGGGGGTATAACGTGGCGCGCCATCCGTGGGACCATAGGGCCGCATTTTATACATGCTATCTATCGACCCATGAGCATCAATAAAGGCAATATCAATCGGCGCAATCACATTGTGCATATGAAAGCTTGGAAGCACTTCCATACCAAATAAAAACAATATGGGCATAGCCGCGATTTGTTCGGCGCAAACCCGTTGAAAACCCTGCCCGCGGGTGTAATTGTTGTCGGCGATTTTCACCTTAAGTTGTACCTGACGCCCCGAAGGACTAGCAATAGTAACGATCCCGTCGCGCATCGCTTGCAACGCGCGGTTGTCCATCTCGCAGGCATTCTCGGCACGGGTGGACGCCGTCAACGTGAGCGCGAGAAACACAGTCACGACCAGCACACATTGAGTAAAGAACGGATAATTAAACATAGTTGAATAGCTTTGACACAAGTTAATTCACTGACATGGGCTTTACTATTACACCTCAGTCAAACTGAAAACATTGGAATTAAAGGGCTAAAGGCGCTTTCTGTTCTCGTAAAATGGCTTGAATTTGCTCGGCGAGTTGCAAAGCCCTTAAACCTTGTAAACCCGTTACCATCGGCATGCTCAAGCGCTGTGCAACGTCAATAAAGTGGGCTAACTCAACTTGCAGCGGCTGCTCGTTTTTAAACTTTTGGTGATCCACTTTTAGCTCGGCAAAGGAAGCATCCTCAGGAATATCGCCTTTGGTAATAATATCTAACTCTTGGTCCATCAAATTGATGCCATAGTAGCCTTCTGGCCCGAATACACGAAAACGACGAAAGCGCTTATTAGACACCCGGCTTGCCGTAATATTGGCGACCGTGCCGCTGGGAAACGTCAACCGTACGTTGGCCAGATCCACATGTGAGGTCACCACAGGCGAGCCAATCGCCTGCACATCAGATGGCTCTTCATCGACTAACGACAGCACTAAATCCAGATCGTGAATCATAAGATCTGTGATTACATCCACGTCAGTGGCCCGTTCGACAAATGTACCTAGGCGATGCACCTCTATATAGCGCGGATCGGCCACTTTGTTCGCCACGGCACGCAGGGCTGGGTTGTAGCGTTCTAAATGACCGATAAGAAATGGCGCATCATTTTGGGCAGCCAACTCCACCAATTTACGCGCCTCATCAACCGTCGCCGCGATGGGCTTTTCGATCAGGGTCGCTATGCCGGCCTCTAAAAAGGGTTGCGCCACATCAAAATGCAATGAGGTTGGCACCACGATACTCACGGCCTCAACTTGATCCACTAGATCCAAAAAATTGGTGGTTGCGGCGCATCCATATTGGTGTGCGAGCGCATCGACGCGGTCGCGGTCTGTGTCGGCTAACATCACAAGCTCAACGTTATCCATTTCGCTGTAGATTTTTGCGTGTATCTGACCTAGATAGCCAACTCCGACTACCCCGACTTTGGTTTTTTTCGACATTTCTAATTATGGGTTAATTGACGGGTGCTAAACTACGCCGCAAGTATACGACAGTTCCCGAACATGCTGAACTGAACAATTGATTTGCAGGTAGATTTTACTTGGGCAGCGACCCATTCAGCCTTGCAACAACCCACAAAGTGATGGTCACAGCGTTATTGCGCCTGGCGCCTGCAGAGAGCAACCACTCGAGCAACCTTACTCACAACTTACCGAGTCCTAAAGAGCAAGAACAAAAGTGTTTTCACTCAATCAATTTACACAGCAATTGGCGGCCCTAGACCAGCCGATTGCGGATATCCA